>JAYSPO010000754.1:0-5553 GCA_043722015.1 Candidatus Kuenenia sp.
CGGAGGGCTGACGCCCAGCCGCTCGCCTGAACCTCTCTCCACAAGAACGTCCAAGCGCCACGATCTATCAATTCCCGACGAATTTTTCAGATTGGCTGTGGAATTCCGGTCGGACAGTCGCCATTGTGGCACTTGAAAGACGCGGTTATAGTTTCGGTCCCACCGGTGCTGGTTTATCAACCTGTTCCAGAATCAATCGGGCTCACTTTGAATCCTGTCGAATCCTCATCCATGTCGTACAGCCAACTCTTCGAACACGATCAACAGTTCATGCGTCTGGTCCGTCGCGAAACCGACGTCGATCTTGTCACGGCCGCCCTTGAAATCGCTCGCGACGGACAAACTGACCTGATGTTTGAACCAACGCGCGTGCGTCTGCAGCGTTCGGTCGCGCGGCTGACTCATCCGGTCACACAGGCTGGTTCCGACGTAGAAGAATTGAAACTGTTGGTTCGCTACATGACGGAAGAACTGAATCTCCGCGGTGATGATGACTGCTTTTCAGAACCAGACGCCAGTTACCTGAACCGCGTGCTGGAAACCGGACGCGGCATTCCAATTTCATTGTCGCTCATCTATCTGAACATCGCCAACGAACTGGGAATTCCGCTCGAACCAATCGCCGCTCCGTCGCATTTTCTCACGCGACTGCAGACGGATAGTGGAAATCTGTACGTCGATGCGTTCGACCACGGTCGGATTATGGATGAGGCCGAATGCCTTGAATGGCTGCATGGAATCACGGAACTGCCTGTCGCTGAAATTCGTCGGTCATTCAAGCCGGTGGACGAACGCACAATCATGATTCGCATGTTGAACAATCTGAAAGCATTGTTCGGAAATCAGGAAATGTGGGTGTCTGCATGGCGTGTACAGTGCCGCCTATCGATGCTCATTCCTGGGTCTTATCGTGAACGCCGCGACCATGCCATCTTAACACTGCGTGCCGGTCGCCCTGGTGAAGCGATGGATCTGCTGCAAAGTTGTCTGAACGTCTGCCCTGTCGATGAACGCCCCGTCCTGAATCAGCATCTGTCGCAAGCCAAACGCGATGTGCCGAACTCCAATTGATCGGGGCATTCCCCTTCAAATCCCCATCGCGGAAAGCCCGTCGGCCAGCCGTTCTACCAAGCCACCAATGATCGGGTGACGCACCTCAAACTCGATGACCGATTCCTTCATCCGTTGAGAAAGCGTCCTGGCCGCAGTTGAATCGGACGAAGGCACTGCATTCGCAGGCGAATCCGATGCCAGGGTTTGCTGAATCTCGTGGGTCAGCGACTGCAGCGACTTTCGATGTTCGGGATGAATCGATTCGGCACCTGCGAGCTCCTCCTGCAAAGACTTGAGGATATTGAGCATTTCTTCGGGATTCATTTTCCACTCCTTAGATCGGGTGAATTCGCTGCCTCCGGACGACCAGGAGACAAGGAACGATCAGCCTGATATTGTACCAGCTTCTGTCGCACGACGCTCGTCGATTCATCGATTTGTTGAGGCCAATATGATCACTCTGCCTGTTTCCACTGACGCTGTGTTGCCGTCTGTGGGATTTGGATTCTGGAAAGTAGAAAAAGTCAGTGCCGCAGAAGTTGCGCAGCAGGCGATTGCCGCCGGATACCGCCATCTGGATTGCGCCTGCGATTACGGCAATGAAATTGAAGTCGGCCATGGGATTGCTCAGGCCATTGAAGCCCGGCTTTGCCAGCGGGACGATCTGTGGGTGACGTCAAAACTGTGGAACACCTATCACTCTGCTGAACATGTGAGAATGGCATGTGAAAAATCATTGCGGGACCTGGGGCTGAAGCAACTGGATCTGTACCTGATCCACTTTCCGATCGCACAGAAATATGTCCCGATCGAACTGCGCTATCCGCCTGGATGGTTTTTTGATCCGGCTGCCGCAAAGCCCTGTATGGAGGAAGTTCGCGTCCCGATCAGCGAGACATGGGCGGCGATGGAAAAGCTTGTTGATGATGGGCTGGTGAAACATATTGGTATCTGCAATTTCGGAACCAGCCTGCTGCGTGACCTGCTGTCGTATGCTCGCATCCGTCCCTCGGTGTTGCAGGTGGAATCGCATCCGTTTCTTGTGCAGGAAAAACTGCTGCGATACTGCCAGCAGGAGAACATCGCTTTCACCGCATTCTCTCCGCTCGGAGCAGCCAGTTACTACAGTTTGGGCATGGCCAGTGCTTCAGAATCGTTACTCGATCATCGGATCGTGCAGTGCATTGCCCTGGAGAAACACAGGTCCGCCGCTCAGGTTCTTTTGCGGTGGGGCGTCCAACGCGGGACTTCTGTGATCCCTAAGACTTCCGACGCGGCGCGGATGAAAGAGAACCTGCAGGTGTTCGATTTTGATCTTAGTGAAGACGAAATGCAGTCAATCTCAGGGCTGGATCGGCGTCGTCGATTCAATGATCCGGGCGTGTTCTGCGAATCAGCCTTTAATTCGTTCTGTCCGATTTATGAATGAACCAACACCACAACCTGAAGACAACCCTTACCTGGCAACTGAAGTTGCAGACATCGCTGCGTCTGTGTCTGATCGCAGCAAGCCAGGTACAGTGGCGATCGTGTTTTCGGTCATGACAGGACTTGCCGTCGCGTTGCTGACATTTGCCGCGACGTTTTTCTTCACATGTCTTGGCGTGAATTCCATTGACGGCCTGAGGAGTGAATTTGGAATGGTGATTGTGTTCGTGGTCGCAGGCCTGACAACTGTTGCGGCTTTCGTTTTTACGGTCTGGGGATTTCTGAAAGTTGTAAGAGCGCTAAAGAGTTAATGGGCGGTTCTGGGTTTGCAGGTTTGGGTCTGTGGCGTGATGTCTTGGAATTGCCGAGGGTTCGATCATGATGATTTGCACTCTAAGCGAAAGGGTGATTGTTTCGGTTGAGCGCTGACGGGAATGCGAGTCGCGGAGCGACATCGCCTACGTAGCACAGTCGCTCCGCCGACTGTGATTCCCGGCACAAAGCGTGGTTTCGCTGTCAAATGTAACTTATGGTCACAGCCACGGACTTCTGCAAAGCACTATTCCATGGAAATCAGGGAATCCGAAACATGACAACCTACCGCGATTACACATTCCTCGGCATGACGCAAAGTCTGTGTCCGGATTGCCTGGTAGTTTCGATGTGGCAGGCAGCCTCTTCGACCGCGATCCTCATCTCATTCACCATCCGTGCAAGACGGATGGGGTCTCGTGCAGTGTTGAAACGAGGCGTGTTTAGCCATCCATCTGATTCACCATCCGCACGAGGCGGATGGGGTCTCGAAGAATTCCGAACAAACCCACGTTCTTGCAAGCAGCTCCACGATGGGTTGCGGGCGAAGCCCGCGCCAAGAACTATGTCAGAGTCGGGTGACATTCGCTGCAAGTCTGTCACAATTCCGTTTCTGGGCGGGTTTCAAAACTCGATTTGCGAATTGAATAACGCAACTCAAAAAAATAAACAGCGAGACGAAACAGTGGTTCAACTGAACGAAGACAAAGCCATCCGGCGAGTGATGGATCTGATTGGGATTTCCGGAGGCAGTTGCCGGGAACAGGATGTTTCAGCCTGGATTCAAAAGGCCATGAAAGATGCCGGAGTTCCGGCATCGGCAATTTCGATCGACACGGCCCACAAGAAGAGCCCCGCAGGCGGCACGACGGGCAACCTGATTGTGAAGCTCAAGGGAACGGTCAAAGGGCCTCGTCGATTGCTGATGGCGCATATGGACACTGTGCCTTTGTGTGATGGCTGTCAGCCAGTTCGTGAAGGTGACTGGATTCGTCCGAAGTCAAAGGACACTGCGCTCGGAGGTGACAATCGCGCGGGCTGTGCGGTGGTGCTCACGGCGATTCTGGAAACGCTCAGTCAGGGACTCGACTACCCGCCACTGACGCTGTTGTTCACGGTTCAGGAAGAAACCGGCCTGCGGGGCGCTCGGTATCTGAACGCGGGCAAACTTGGCAAGCCGGAGTTGTGCTTCAACTGGGACGGACGAGATCCCAACAGTCTGATCACTGGAGCTGTCGGAGCGAACAATCTGTCGATTCGTATCGAAGGTATCGCCAGTCACGCCGGTGCTCATCCGGAGGACGGAGTCAACGCCGCGGTGGTCGCGTCGATCGCGATCGCGCAGTTGCAAAAGACGGGATGGCATGGACTTGTCCGCAAAGGAAAAAGTCGCGGTTCGAGTAATCTCGGCATCGTGCATGGAGGCGATGCGACGAATGTGGTGATGCCGTTGGTGAAAATTCAGGCAGAAGCGCGCAGCCACGACAGTAAGTTCCGACAGCAAATCGTAGCCGCCTGGCGCGATGCCTTTGAAACGGCCATCAAGAGTGTCTCGAACGCAAGTGGGGAATGTAGCACTTTGAAATTCGAAGAAGACGTCCGCTACGAAGCCTTCCGGATCGACGATCGCAGCGAATGCGTGATGGTCGCAAAGTCAGCGTCTGAATCGGTTGGACTCAAGCCCGTCCCTCAGGTCTGCGACGGTGGCCTTGACGCTAATTGGATGGCTCTGCACGGCTACCCCGCTGTGACCATGGGGTGTGGTCAACACGAAATTCACACGGTGAAGGAACGACTGTTCATCCCGGAGTATCTTGCTGCCTGCAAGGTGGGGCTGACCCTTGCGGGTTGTTGACTTAAGGCTTCAAGTAGGGTGTGTGCAGCGTCAGCGGAACACATCAGTCTCATACGCCTTCCCAGAATGGTGCGTTGCGCTCCGCTTCACGCACCCTACAATTAAATCAACAGACCGCTTGCGACGGGGTCGTAATGCGTAGCGAAGAGCGTGCATTTCTCACTGCAATGGATCGCTTTCCGGGAAGTGCTGCAAACCACTATGCTTCACTCGTTTGGATGCGGCAGGGATGTTCTGCCGCACTTTCCGCTTCAATGCCCGGCGTGTCATGACAAATTCGGCCTTCAAAGAACATCTGCACGAACTTCGAGCTGTGATTGAAGCTGCGCTGGTTGAAGAACTGACCAGGGTGAGTTGGCCGGACAGTCTGAAATCTGCTGTCGAATACAGTCTGATGGCAGGCGGAAAGCGTCTGCGGCCCGTGTTGGTGTTGTTGGCGAATGATGTGTGTGGCGGCAGGCGGGAAGACGCGATTCCGGCGGCGTGCGCGATCGAAATGGTTCATACGTATTCGCTCATTCATGATGACCTGCCGTCGATGGATGATGACGACTTTCGCCGCGGTCGGTTGACGAGCCACAAAGTATTCGGCGAAGCGCTTGCGATTCTGGCGGGTGACTGCCTGTTGACGCTGGCGTTTGAAACCATTTCGAGGCAAATAACCGGGGCCGTAACAATCAGTGGCCTGCAGATCGCTGAACAAATGCGAATTCTAGCCT
Source organism: Candidatus Kuenenia sp. (assembly GCA_043722015.1). Taxonomy (GTDB): domain Bacteria; phylum Planctomycetota; class Planctomycetia; order Planctomycetales; family Planctomycetaceae; genus SXXK01. Next base: position 5,368 of record JAYSPO010000754.1, read on the forward strand.
CAGCCGCTGGCGGATCAGGCATGGTCGGTGGACAAGTGTTGGATCTGGAGGCAGAGCGCGGGGCGTTTGTAAATGTCAACAATGCTGAAATGCAGGGAGAGAACTCAGGGAAACTCGGTTGCGAAGCGGGTGCGACTGCGGTTCAAAAGGATGTAAATTCCGCGGATTCTGCCGGTGTTCAGGGTG
>JAYSPO010000755.1:0-4865 GCA_043722015.1 Candidatus Kuenenia sp.
CGGAGGGCTGACGCCCAGCCGCTCGCCGACAGCATGGCATAAGCAACTTTTGCAGGAAAATATGATGAATCGCTGTTTGTTGATGATCAGACTCAAAAAAACATTAATCGCATTGTCTTTCGGATGCGTGCTGCTTTCGCCCGTCACTCATGCCGAGGACCGCGGGCCGAGAGTTGCCAGAGTGCTCTGGCAGGATCGCGCCAAGGACACACTGATGTGGGGCGAAGTCCACGGGGGAGAAAAATGGATTGTGTCGGCGTCGCCGGTCAAGGATTTTCCAAAACTCGATGTGGAAAAGCAGGATCTCGTGCAGATGGAGCAGGCCGAAGGTCATCTGCTGGTCGGCGTACGCGATAACGATGACGGTAAGTTTCAGAGTGGCTGGGTCGCGGTTGATACCGGCGTTCGGGAAGAACCGCACGGCAATCATTCGCACTGGAATTTCGTGTCGTCGCCCTCAGTGAAGAGCACCCGACTGGATGCCGATCAGGGAAACCCGGCTCATCTCTACGTTTACAACGGCCACTTTTACATGGCCAACGACAAGAAAAACGGGTTTACTCAAATTGTCCCTAAAGACCTCAGCGCAAAGCCGGCGAAGGATTGCCGCATGTTCTGCACGGGGGGCGGCAATCACATCACGATGGCGGCGGTTGATAACACGGTGTGCTACGCCACGTGGATCGATGGCGACGGGCCGAATATGGGCCGAGTCGATGTCGTCAATCTGAAGAAGACCGACGGTGAGAAGATTGCTTATTCCTTCAAACTGCCGACCGGCGTCATTCACGGCGCGACTGCGAACTCGGGACGCGTCTTCTTTGCCCCGGAAGACGGTGTGTGCTGGGTCGATGCGGATACGTCGCTTTCGAAAACCGCCGATTCGGTTGTGGTCAAACACATTTCACTGGGAAACGAAGAAGGCGCTGAAAAGCCGAATCGCACCGGAGCCTTCGTCAATCAACGCAACTGGGTGCTGTTCACAACCGGCGGTCCTGAAGGGAAATCGTCACTGTGCCTGCTCGATGCCAAAGCGGCTGAGCCGACAGTGATTAAGCTGCCGATCGAGGTGGCGGACGGTCTCACGCTGACAACTCCGAAAGTGGTGCTGGCGTCCGGCGGCAAGCGTTACGCGTTCCTTTTCCACGACAGGAAAGAAGGCGAACTTCAGGAGCAACTGACGATCGTGGATCTCGACCCCAACGGCGACCGCAATCTGTCTGACGCAAAGATCGCAAAAACGATCCCCGTGGGTGCCAGCAAGGTCGATGGTCATTACGGACATCACTCCGTCAGCTTCGATTCCGAAGGTCGCCTTGCATGTTTTACCAATCCCGGCGATGGTACCATCTGGGTCATGACGCTGAAAGATCTTACAATCCGCGCCAAATCGGTTGTCGGTGGTACTCCGGGCGAGATCGTAGCCATCGGGGCTCCGGAGCATAAGCACTAAATGATATTTTGGATTTGAAATCTCAAATCTCAAATTCGAAATGTGGCTGGTCGATTTAACTTTGTTTTCCAAGAGGAATTTCCAGATGTGTTCTTTGCGTCACTCATGGTCGTTGTTCCTTGGTTTCTCCCTGTTGGTCGGCAATGGGTGCAGTGAAACTACGAAGACCGACCCCGTCGAATCTTCGCAGAATCAAGGTCACGATCACAAAGGACACGACCATGCCCCTGAGACGCTGAAAGACGCTCTGGCGGAGCTGACATCGCTGCGCAACACCATTCGAGACTCATTCGCGAAGAATGACCAGGACGCCGCCCATGGACCGTTGCATGAAGTGGGAGCGATTCTGGAAGCCATTCCGGAACTTGCAAAGAAAGAGAAAGTCAGTGCAGACAATCAAGCCGCGATTGAAACCGCAGTCAACACTCTGATGGACGCCTTCGGCAACGTGGACAAGACGATGCACGGACAGGAAGGTTCCACATACTCCGAGGAATCGGCAACGATCGATTCAACGCTGAATGCACTGACTGCCGCGTGTGAAATTGGCTCAGCACCTGCTGTTGATTCAACGAGTGAAGAAAAGTCGGAAGTTCCATAGGGTCTTACTCTGTTTCATGCTCGCACCGAACGCGCGTCATTGTTGCTCGTGTCTCCGACGCGAGTCCTCCCACCACAGAGTGACTGGCAACTATGGGATGCAGTCAGAGCTCGCGTTAAGACGAAACCGGGCGAACGTGATTCTAAGACCTATTTCACCACAGATGTCTTGGCGCGGGCTTCATCCGCAACCCAGGTTGACGAGATGTCAGTCACAACGAGCGTGGTTCCGTTCTGCTATTACTTTTTGTGAGTCTTGTGAGCTTTTGTGGCCAGCAATATCCGTTCAGGCGTCTGTTTGCGAGTCAGGGTTTTGCTGGCCACCAAGAGGCACAAAATCCACAAGAAGAAGGGTTCATCACAAATGAAAAATCGCATGTCACTTTCGCTGGCCATCGCCTGCTGTCTGATTACAGCGGGTTGTGGAGACGCGACCAGTCCCAGGGTTCTCGCGCTGCGGTCACAATTCCTTGTCGCGAGCACTCCGGAAAAGGAGCGTCCGGTGCCTGATATCCGAAAGGATTTGAAGTCCGGGGCACTGAAAGCTGACACCAGATTTGTGGTTCGCGCGCGGATCAATGCCGGAGATTTCCCTCCGTTCGCTGAAGGAAAAGCAGCCTTCATTGTCACCGACGCCACGGGTCACGACGGCGACGAATCGCACGACCCTCACGAATGTCCATTCTGCAAACGCGATATCAAAAGCGTCATTGCACGAGTGGAATTTGCCGACGACACGAGCAAGATGATCGACATCGATGCCCGGGAACTCTTCAATGTCAAAGAGTTCGACCTGCTCGTGATCGAAGGCACGGGGCGCTTCGACGAAGATGATATGCTGGTGATCGACGCGAAGAAGCTGTATGTGAAGAGATAGTTGTCCTGCGATGACGAACGTTCTTGTTGCCAGGCAGGAGTATAAATTCGCTGATTCTTCCCGGTTTAGCCTTTCATTTCGACGTACAGATGCTTTAACATGCGAGCCACTGGTCGGGCTCGGAGTTTTTGATTCTATCCTCCATGGCCCAGAGAGCATGCTTCCGCATCGCACTCAAAATCTCACATGGCTGCTGATTCTTTGGCAGCTTCTACTTCCTTCGGGTGCGCCTTGGCTGCATACCGTTGTTGATGGATCTTGCTGTACGCCTGCGGCTGAGCAACATTCCGGTACAACGTGCTGTCACCGTCATCACTCCCATGGATCGCATTCTCACGCTGCTGCAGATTGCCGTGGCACTGACAAGAGTTGGAGCGATCAGTCACCTTCAGACCCTGCCCCGCATGATTGCTCAAATTGTGCGATTTGTCAGGCAATTTCCGCTCCGAGAGTGCTCGTTGTCCTGATCGAGCTGCCGCAAATCGTCGAGCAGACCGGCGTCGTTGAAACGCCCCAATGTGCAGATCCCCTGCTGGGATTCTGTCTGCCTGTGCAGTGCCGTGCTCCGCCAGCTGCGTGAGCCGTGCTGTCCATGTTGTCAGGCGAGCCTTCGCGCCGAATTGCGTTTGCGAGATTCATGTTCAAGGGATTCGTTCGCGCTGAAACTGCGTTGTGCGAGTGATTGAATTTTTGATGATCGCTCCGGGATCCGGTCCGCCTCTTTCTCGACGCGAACGCCAGGCGTTCGCATGCCCACTCGTGACTTTTAGGCAATCATCTCGTCTGCGGCCTGTGCGGTGCGTCCACGGGTCCGACCAGTCCGTGCACTAAGCGGCCGCGGCGAGGTGAGTTTTTCTGAATGTCGAATCGTGCGGTGTTAACCAGCAAGAATTCACTTGAACTTGAGATTCACGCAATGGCCAGAGTGTCCTGCGTTTCCATTGGCACTGACAAGGAATTTTAAAATGAAGATATCCACACGCCTGCAGCGTGGCTTTACGCTGATTGAACTACTTGTTGTGATTGCGATCATCGCCATCCTGATTGCGTTGTTGCTGCCTGCAGTGCAGCAGGCTCGCGAGGCGGCTCGACGGACTCAGTGCAAGAACAACCTGAAGCAGATCGGGCTGGCTCTGCACAACTATCTCGACGTGGCTCGCGTATTTCCTCCAGGCTGGATTGCTGTTGATGAGACTGGTGCCCCGAGTGCCCATGAAGGCACAAGCGGTGTCGGCTGGGCGGCGATGATTCTGCCGTACATGGAACAGAAGAATACCTACAGTCAGTTCAATGCCAGCCTGCCGTTGACTGATTCGGCCAATGCCGCGTTTCTGCGTAATCAGATACCGGCATACAAATGCCCGTCGGATCCGCAGCCGGAGTTCTTCTTTATTTCAGAAGAAGGAAGCGGTGCCGTTATCACTGGATTGCCAATTGCAAACTACATCGGCTGCTTCGGGACTGAAGAACTGGACGGCTGCGAAAATGCTCCCGGAGATCTTCCGGTCATGGCCGACGGAACCTGCAAAGGCGACGGCATCTTTTATCACAACAGCAAAGTTCGCATCGCCGACATCACTGACGGCACATCCAGCACCTTTATGGTGGGCGAACGGAAGACAGTCGCGAAGCTGGATTGGTACAGCACCTGGCCCGGGATGATCGCTGAGGGTGAAGAAGCGTTTCAACGAGTCTGTGGGTCAGCCGATCATACGCCAAATCATCCCGCCGCTCACTTTGATGACTTCAGCAGCAACCATATCGGAGGCGCGCAGTTCTGTCTTGGTGATGGCTCCGTCCGCTTCATCTCCGAAAACATCGACAGGGGCGTTTATCAAGCTCTGGCAACGATTCAGGGGGGTGAGGTCGTTGGCGAATTCTGACAGGGGATTGCTCAGGTCTGTGAATAGTTCTGCTGCCTGCGATTGAGTTGCG
>JAYSPO010000756.1:0-3398 GCA_043722015.1 Candidatus Kuenenia sp.
CTGCGGATGCACGCCGAACAACAACGCAACTCCCAGTGCCAGCCCGCGATTGTCCGTAAGCCCTTTCACAACACCGGCGACCAAAGCTGTATTGAGACAATGAAGCCCAAGGTTGGTCAGGTGCATGACACCAGGGTTCAGCCCGAACAGCTCGATTTCAAGCATGTATGACAGCCACGTCAGCGGATGCCAGTTTGCATTTTGAAACGTTGTGAACGCCCACCTGATACCATCGCCTGTCAATCCGCCGTGAATCTCTGGACGCTCGATCAGATAAACATTGTCATCCCAAAGCACATACTCGAAGGAATACACGGCTGAATATGGAATCAGGGCAGCAAAGAACACCGCCAACAACCCGAACCGGAATGCCGGTGTCGGCGAGGACAACCAAAGGTCGGCTGCTTTCATTCCTCACCAGAATTCGTCAGCAGAATCTTCTGTTCTTTGATGCCGTACACGTCAAAAGCGTAGAAGTCCTCATGAGCCATCGCAACTAGGTCGCCGCCAGCGGCCATCGCAGACATCGTGAAAGGAGTGGAAAGCTCAATCTGAGACTCCTTCATGGTTTGCAGGTCGTTTGACAGGCTGTAAACGCGGCCAGAGCCCGAAAGCACCTGAAAATCAGATGTACTCGTAACTGCCTGCGCTGTAATAAATCCATTGGTGTCCGGACTTGGGACATTCTTGACGAGCTGTAGGTTCTTGACGTCCAGTGCCACAAAATTCGTCGATGTGCAAAAACCGACGTACTTCATGTCGTCAGTAAAGGCGATGGACACGACGAACCCCAGGTCTTTTTGGCCGGTCATCTGTGTGACAGAGGCAGAGAAGACGTTGCCCGAGTCCAGTTCACAGAGGGTGAGTACGCCTTTCGCATCCAGCATCGCAGCCAGCGAAAAGTCCGGACTCACGATGCCGTTCAATGCGGCTTTGATCGTAAACGTCTTTGTTTCTTTGAGCGTTGCGGCATCAATGACCCTCAGAACGGTCGTGGCACCAGTCACCTCAAAAATGCAGACAGAATTCGATCGTTGGTGATAGTAGACTGACGATGGCGGCTTCGTCAGTTTGAGTGACTGCATCTTCTCAGTATCAAACCCGGACTCAGGATCCAGTCGCCCGAGTTCCGTGCCCATCAGAAGAATTGTGCCGCCTTTTTCTTCGGAAATCACGCTCTCGGCCGTCACCGGTACCCGGACTCGGGCCGTCAGATTTCCGTCGCCAATGGACCAGACATCCAGAACTCCTTTTGTCCGCAACACGCTGGCCGTCTTTGTCGATCCCGAAACCCCGATGCTCACGACACGACCTACCGGCAGTTTTTCTCCCCCAGCCATCACAAAGCTTACTTTCGAAAATCCCCAGATTCCGCCAATCAACATGACCGCCACGATCACAATCAACAGGCTCTTCGAACCGCCCGGTATCGCACCGGCAATGGATGACGGTGTCAGCCTGGAAGCCAGACTCACAAACCGTTTTCGCAGTCGCTTCGATCGAATGGTTCCGATGCTCTGTCCGAGGTCCTGCAGAGACTGCTCTGCGCCGCGGCGAACCATCTCATCCGAATCTTCCAGCAGCGGAACGATGTGCTCTTCAACACCTTCCAGCTTCAGCTGAGCGACAGCTCGCACGGCCTGATAGCGTACCTCCGGCAACTGGTCACGCATCAGTGACAGTAATATCGGCCCCGCCGATGCCTGTCCCAGACGGCCTAACGCAATGACCGCCTGCAATCGGACCAAAGGATGATCTTCCAGAGCTTCTTCCAGGAGATGCACTGACGTCTCGTCGCCAAAGTCGCCGAGGGCTCTTGCACACGCACTGCGGACAGTTTCGTCGGAATCCTGCTTCAACATTTCTCGCAGACGCGGAATAACACCGTCAGGTTTCAGCACGGCCAGTTGCTCAATCGCCTGGCGGCGGAGCGCGGCAGTGTGATCGTCCAGAAGTCGGCGAAAAATGGGAACGCTCGCGGGGATCTTCAGCTTACGAAGTGCCTTGACCGCCTGCTCACGAAATTGTGAAGATTCGCCTTCAATATAACGCTGCAGAATTGGTAAAGAACTGTTGGCTCCGTTTCGCTGCAATGCGGCCAGCAGATATTCCACTGTGGTCGCGTCAGTCTCCTGATCCAACGCCCTGGCGATCACGTCGGCAAGATCGGACTCATCAATCCGTGACATCGACTGCGCTGCATTGCGGCGGACCGTGAGATTGTTGTCAAAAACGAGCTTCTGCAGCAGTTCCACACTCCGCGGACTGTACATCGTTGCCACAGACATTGCTGCCTGAGCCCGTACAGTCGGGTCTGTGTCTTCCAATGCGTCGTTGATCTGAGAAATGGCGCGCTTGGCCTGCGTGCGTGCTAGGGCTTCGACGGCTGCGGCTCGCAGAACGGGTGATTTGTGCGATGCCAGTTTTTGAAAGATCTCCAGATGTGTGTCTCCGGCAATCCGGGCGAGAAGCGAAACTGCGAATGCGGCCAAGTTTGTGTCGTCACCCCGCAGGACTTCCAGCAGCAGTGTTTCCCATTCCGATTTCTTATCATCTGACGTTGATTCGACACCGACCGTGACCACGGTTCGCAGGCTGGTTCCACAGAGACCGGCGGCAAGCAGGACCGGACGAGTAGGCTCCAGATCGAGTTTTGTCAGTGCCTTCAGCGCGGCTTCGACGACGGTCCCGGACTTGTCAGCGAGTAGTTTCAGCAGCAGCACCGCAGAACCCGGATGCGCGATGCTGCCGATTGCCTGGGCACAGGCTTCGCGAACCTGCTTGGCAGGCTTCTGACAGAATGACGCGAGTGTAGAAAGCGCGGCGGGCGAATTTGTGGCACCCAACTCAAGAAGTTGTTCTATTACTCGATCTATCTTCGTCGATGGTGTTGCCATCAACGCTGACACGCGTTTCTTCAGGAGTCGTGGGAGCGTCTTAGGGATCTCTTCCGCGTCTTCCAGGAGTTTGCGAAACGCTTCCTCACGCGCGGCACTCAGGCGAGCCAATGCTTTTTCGTGTGCCGCTCTGGCAAGCGCCTTGGCTGCCTCGATCTCATCATTTGACCGTTCATCCTCATCCGGCAATACAACATGGGTCACTCCGGAAGCGGTGCCGGACTGGTGAGATGTGGAAGACACATCAGAGCCAGCTCGCCCGGCGGCGCTGGTTGTCGCGGTGAAAGCAACTGGCTGAGTTGCAGAGCTGGTGAAAGCAGGAATCAAAGGCGATGAGTGGGTCATGTCGAATGCCGGCTGCGACATCATGCCCGGGAGAATGGCGGGCGGGTACATTCCGTTTGCGGGCATTGCTGCCGGATGCATTGCTGCCGGATGCATCACGGGCATCATCGGCATACTCAAGCCGGGCGTGTTGCCCATCGCTGTGGCTGTCTCGGA
>JAYSPO010000757.1:0-6533 GCA_043722015.1 Candidatus Kuenenia sp.
CGGAGGGCTGACGCCCAGCCGCTCGCCATTAAACGGCCGACACCTTCTTTGCGTTCACCTTGACTGTGCGATCATGCAGAGTGATGTCCAGCAGGGCGGAAGCTCGGGTGCCTGCCAGCATCTCCAGTGTGGTATGGATGGCCACCGACACGAACCTCAGTTCCGCAGTGGTCAGTTCACGCGGCGTGCCTTTTTCGATGTAATATACGGTCGGCCATGTTTCGGAGGATGGCACGGGCCAGCCGAATTGCTCGGCGGCCGCGACGTCCGCGGGATGCATGAGTTCCTGGCCATCAATCGAATACCCGATACCACTGATCTTGCGCGCGTTCTTTTCCGAGTCTGTCTCGCCCGATCGGAACATCGCACGCGCGGTCTTCGGATTGTCGAACAGCATGATGCCGATCTCCTGACCCATCTGCCCCATCGTCACGGCGGTGAAAGTTTTTGGCATAAGTTCGGGGCAGGAGATTTCGACCGTGAGCTCCGGTCGCACGCGGGTATAAATGCGAGACTTGTAGTATGCCGCGGATGCTCTGAAGAAATCGCCGATGATCTCCGGCGTCATGTCCGGTCGGTGAATCAACGCGCCAAGTTTTGGAGCGTTGCCGACATTGTTTTCCTGAAGCGTCTTGTGGACATGATCGACCAGTTGGCATTCTCCAACAACGACGTCACAGCCGATTGACTTCGCTCTCTGTTCCAGCTCCAGCCGGTGGCTGAGTTGCCGGACAAGCAGGACGGTCGGTCGCGCGACTTCGCCATGCATCGGGTTCAGGATCGCTTCGCCAAGCACGCGAGCAATCACGGCCTCAGTCGGCACTGTCATCAATAGTTGCTGCGCGCGGATCGCTCCGTCTTCCGGCGCGCCGACGAGAATCATCCAGGGTTGTACTGGTTGGTTCGAATCCGGATCGGGAATCCACGTCTCGACCGTTCGCCAGTCGATTTCCCAGATCTCGCGTTCGCTCTCGGGGATTTCAAGGATATCGTCGAGCGGGAACGGCGTGGCTTCAGGGTTAGATCTCTGGCTCCGCAGGAACTGAATCAGCTCGGGAATTTCTTCCGCAACCTCGACGTCGATCCTGATGCGTTTCAGTGGTTCGCTGAGACGCTGGCAAAGCGCAGCATCATGGATCCTGATGGTTTTTGGACGTCTCGGTCGGCCTGTATCCGGTTCAGTCATTCCCAGGCAAAGCTCGAACAAAACGCTGTCAATACTCAATGGAAACTCACCCGGCTCGATATGAATCGCTTCGTTCGTCGCATCGTTGATCAGTGACATCAGCCAGTCTGCCGGACAGTCGTCTCCATCCCAGTCGATCGCCAGCTCCAGACTGTGTCCGTCTTCGTCCAGAACATCAATGTCACAGAACCAGACTTCTTTTTTTGACGGCAGCGATTTTGCGTTCTCAAGTTCCTCTGCTGCCATTTCCGCCACTTCATCTCTGGATAGCTCCGGCTCCGGCGGTGTCAGATCCCGCGTGACCGAACTCAGCCACGGCAGTGCTCCAGGTGTTGCTTTCCACAGCGCGCGAAAACTCTGGCAGTAGGCGTCTGCTTCGTCTTCGTCGCCTACGTTGAACGAATGGATGGAAAACGGACTGACGTCTTCCTGATCGAGCAGTTTCGGCGCGATGTGCGGATTCAGCTCCATCTGTTCCTCAAGCATTGATTCCAGGTCGTCGCTCGGTCCGGACTTTTGAAACTCCAGACAGACACGAGTCAGCACCATGAACGGAGTCTCCTCGTCCGGGTATTCCTCCAGCAACTGCATGGCTTTGTCCAGCCAGTTCATGTTGCAATACCATTCGAGCAGCAGCCAGCGTACGCCCTGATTGTCATTCGGGTTCAACCGCAACATGTCCTGCAAGTGGGAGATTGCTGTTTCGTGCTGTCCCTGCGAAAGCAGCACATGCACCAACTGCAGTCGGGCTCGCATGTAGGGGCGAGTTTCCGTCAGGAGCCAGAAATGTCCAACATGGTCCTGAAATGCTTCTGCAAGTTGCTCCTCACCGGTTTTTACAGCCTGCTCAAGCATCTCCAGCGTCTTTTCCGGAGATCGCTGTGAAAGAGCTTCTTCGACCTGTTCATCCAGATCATCCGTTCTTCGTCCACCAGCTTTGGATTTCGATGACTTTGATTTGCGACCAGGCTTTTTCTCTGACGGACGAAGTTCTTCGGGCTCGTCAATCCCCGACAGCAGCGAGGCAAACAGATCACCGACGTCCAGACCCGAATTCTGAACGAGCGACTGCAGCAGCGCCATTGATGCCGGGTCACCCTGCGGAATCCCCAGTTCTTCCAGGAGTGCCTGCATCTCGGCTGGTGTCGCCTGTGGCATTGCCGTTGGATTCACATCGCTCTTTTTTGATTTTTTTTTTGCCATCTCTGCGTTTCACGGAACTTTCGGAATTCGGTTTGATACGAGTAGTACGGAGTTGCACTCTAGTCGGAAAGGTCCGTGATGTGAAACTCAAATGTCCGCGCAGACAGACTACTGCGTCGTAAGGACCAGGAATCTGGGTTGAGTTTGTAGGCCGGACCAAGCGCAGCGCAGTTGCGGCAGGTGTCTGCCAATTGCCGGAACTGCGCTGCGCTTGGTCCAGCCTACCGAGAATCAGGCATTGGCGTCGCGCTACCTCGAAATTCCTTGTCCGCGATAACTCCATGTATGCTGCTTGCTGGCAAAGCGATTGCGTGCCTGTAGAATCGTGATCGTTGGCGGCATTTGTCGGCCCGCGAATGAGGTGACATTTCCTGCCGTTTCTCTGCTCGGGAAGATTACAGAATGAAGTCGTTTTCTGCGGCCTGTCGGTCAGTGGCCCTCATCATCCTGATCAGCAAGTGTTCTGCACAGGAACCGATGATTCGTGTTTTAGTCTGGGATGAGCAGCAGCCCGCTCAGAAACAGGCTTACGAAAACTATCTCGGCAATACGATTGCCGAATATCTGTCGAAGCAGCCGGGACTGCGCGTGATTTCGGCCAACATCAACGAGCCGGAAAAGGGCTTGCCGGCGACTTTGCTGGATAACACGGATGTGCTCATCTGGTGGGGCCATGTCAGGCAGGATGAGATTTCACTCGAACTCTCGCGCGACATTGTGGCACGTATCAAAGAAGGACGACTGGCACTGATTGCGTTGCATTCCGCACATTGGGCGAATCCGTTCATGGAAGCCATGCATGAGCGAACGCGCGAGGACGCACGGCGACGTTATCCTGATCCGCCCAACGGGCCACCGGTGAAGTTCGAATTCATTCCGCCCGGTGGCCGCTTTGTGCCCACTGCGGATTCCATCAAAACTCCCGCCTACTACGCGATGCGCCGCGGCGATCAGCTGACTGTTCGAGTGGATCTGCCGAACTGTGTATTTCCGGCGTATCGCCCAGACGGAAAGCCGAGCACTGTGCGAGTACTGAAGACGGATCATCCTGTGTCAGCTGGACTTCCTGCATCGTTCGAGATCGCTCAGACTGAGATGTACGCGGATCCGTTTCATGTCCCGGAACCGGACGAAGTCCTGTTTGAAGAGACGTGGGAAGCCGGGGAGAGTTTTCGGAGCGGACTGATCTGGAAGATCGGCTCCGGGAAAGTTTTCTACTTTCGCCCGGGACACGAAACGTATCCGGTGTACAAGCAGGAGCGACCGTTGCAGATCATCGCCAATGCGGTCAAGTGGCTTGGAAAGACTGCGGCAGAGTAGTGCTTTGTCAGCAATGGTTTGATGGGTGGCCGGGGTTGGAGGGCGCCAGCCCGAAACCCCGGGGCTTCCTTCGCTCCGCTCAGTCCAGCGCCGGCCACCCGATCCATCAAAGCACGATTGACAGAGCAGCAGCCTGCCATGCCGCGCAACAAAAAACCATCGGACAATCCCTGAGGTTTGTCCGATGGCTATGTTTTTCTCGACGTGGTCAGATCGCCGAGGCTTTTAGATGGTTTCTCAGGCCATCTGCTTTCGGCGATTCACGAGTGTCCGGATACGTTCTGCGAGCAGAGCTGCGTCGAACGGTTTACGGAAGGTCTCGCTGAACACCGAACGGTCAAAGCCGGAAGCGTTATCATCGTCGCTGAGAAGACCGATCAGAACGGTTTCGTGGAATTCTGCATTCTTACGAAGGTTCTGAGCAATCATCAGAGCTTCTTCACGCCCCATGACAAAGTCCACCACCACGCAATCGGGGTGAATGGATTCTGCCTGGATACCAGCTTCAAAGCCACTGGCAGCTATTTCGATCTTAAAGTCGTCGTTGGAAATCATCTCGTTCAGACTCGAGCGAGTCATCAGATCTGAACCAACAAGCAAAATCTTGCCCATTGCTTCGTCTTCCAGCTCGCCGAGAGGCATTCCGTGTTCCTTAAGGAAACGGATCAGATGTTCGCGAGGTATGCGTCTATCTTGTGAACCAGGAATTCGATAGCCTCGAAGTCGTCCGGAATCGAACCACTTCGAAACTGTACGTGGGGCAACTTTACAGATCTTAGCTACCTGACCAGTAGTGAAGATCGTCTTCATGGGCGGGCTCTCCAATCAGTTCTCACTGCACCATCCGAAATCCCGTCCTAGGAATCCGGATCGTCATCACCCTGATGTTTTGCTCTGGTTGAATTCCTCGAAAGAAATTCACTGTCGTGACAGCCAAAACAGAACGCGGGTCCAGAATGATGACAGGGGTCGTTTTTTTGGATTGCGTGCGGAGCAATCCCGTGCCTGCACAAGGCACTGGGGCGCAATTCACTCTGTACCATCACGTAAATGATGGACAGCGACCTTCTCCGGACATCCCTGCCGTTACGGTCAGACGCTGAATTGCCCCCCGGCGAATCAGCCTATTGTGCTTCCTGGCCTCCCCATGGTGATCACACAGAAGTGTGCTCACCGCCACAACAGGATGACAATCGCCTGCTTTATGTTCGTCGTTTCGATGGGAACGACTTTAAGATCTTTGACAGACCTGCAACAACTGCCACAAACAATGCGCATGCAGCCTGCACCGGTTAAGCGTCGGAGACGCTGAGTTTCTGGTTTTCAGCGTTCAGTTTTCAGGAATCACAGGAGTACCAATGACCAATGACCAATCAGAAATGACCAATGACCAGTTACCACTAACCGACTTGGTTTTCATTGGTCATTCGGATTTGGTCATTGGTCATTTGGCGTTGAATATTGGACATTCCCTCACGCCGCGATTCCCTTCTTCGCCGTAGCCACGAAATTTCCGTGTTCATCGACGTCTTCAAATCGCAGCGACAGACGTCGCGAGATTCCCGACTCTTCCATGGTGACGCCGTATAAGACGTCCGTGACGGCCATCGTGGGCTTGCGGTGTGTGATCATGATGAACTGTGTGTTCTGTTGGAATTCCCGCAGGACATTCACAAACCGGCCAATATTGCCGTCGTCCAGCGCCGCATCAACTTCATCCAGAATGCAGAACGGACTCGTGCGACTCTTGAAAATCGAGAGCAGCAAGGCGACCGCCGTCAGCGTCTTTTCACCACCGCTTAACAGTGAGATGCTGCGCAATTCTTTCCCAGGCGGACGCGCGACCACGTCGATCGAACACTCCAGCACATCCTCCGGATCCTCCAGAATCAGATCTGCCTCGCCGCCACCGAACAGCTTGCGGAACAGCTCCCGGAAGAAACCACGAATCGTTTCAAACGATTCGAGAAACATGCGGCGGCTTTCCACATTGATCCGTCGCACGATGTCGCTCAGAGCATCGCGGGCCGCCTCAAGGTCCGTTAACTGTGTATGCAGACGCTGAAATCGCGTCTCCAGTTCGATCAGGTTATCCAGGCTTTCTGTACCGACATTGCCGATTTTTCGCAGCTGCCGCCGCAATCGTTCCACACGCCGATCGATCTCGCCTCGCATTTCTGCGTACTGCGTCGGATCGGCGATGATGCGCTGATGTGTCTCATGAAACAACGGAGTAACCGACGTCGCCGTGAGCGATGCGATTTTCTGCGGCTGATCAGTCTCTGCGTCATTCTCGTGATCACTGCCTGCGGCACTCGCGTCTCGCTCCAGCCAGATGGCCACAGCCGAACGACCCGACGCAACCGCTTCGCGGACTTCGATCTGAAATTCTTCACGGATACGATCAGCACTCGTGGTCAGTTGATGATCGATACTGCGCACCTGGAGTTCCGTTTCATGGTGCCGTGATTCATGCTGGCGGCAGATGTCGCGAATCTGAATCTCCGCTGAAGATGCCGCACTTCGATTGACGCGCAGCCGGTTGCGGGTACTGGAGCGGTGATGAACATCCGTGGCAAGTTTTTCATCGTTGACGCTCAGTTCGGCAATCTCTGCCGCAGCGTTCAGTCGTGCGATGAGCAGATCGCGTTGACGCTCCGTAGCAGCGGTCAGGCGACGATCGGCTTCCTGCTGCTGCAATTGACGCTGTTCAAGATCCTCGCGAACACGTTCGACAGCTTCCTGAAGTCCCAGCAGGCGTTCTTCCGAACGTGTGAGTTCCAGACTGGCAGCCGTACGATCCCGATCGATGGCTTCGAGTTCG
>JAYSPO010000758.1:0-2993 GCA_043722015.1 Candidatus Kuenenia sp.
TGAAAAAGTATCACTGCATCAGTTGTGGAATCGCCGTCAGTCGACGAAATTTAACGGTGCGTCGTATGTCGTCCAGAAAGGTGCGGCAGCGGCATATACACCCGACGGACAAGTTCAGATGCAAGGCTTGATCGACTTCTACATGACAAATGCCCGGCTGTTGCGGGAGGGGCTGAGTAAAGTCGGAATCAAGGTCTTCGGTGGTGTGAATGCACCTTATGTCTGGCTGCAGACGCCTAAGAATCTGTCAAGCTGGGAGTTTTTCGACCTGCTGCTGAGCAAAGCACACGTTGTCGGAACTCCCGGCAGCGGCTTCGGTGCGGCGGGAGAAGGCTATTTCCGTCTGAGTGCGTTTAACAGCCGGCAAAATGTTGAAGAAGCTCTGGAACGCATCTTTAAGGTCATTGTCTGATCTCCTCGCAATCCTGAGTCAACGCCATGAAGGCCGCCGTCTTTGAACAGTTTCGAACTCCATTGGAAATTCGAAATGTACACGATCCTGTTCCGGAATCGGACGCTGCGGTGGTCGCCGTTCGTGCCTGCGGACTGTGCCGCAGCGATTGGCATGGCTGGATGGGCCATGACTCCGATGTCCATCTACCGCATGTGCCGGGACACGAACTGGCTGGCGAAGTCGTCGCGGTCGGAAGTGCCGTCAAACACTGGTCAATCGGTCAGCGTGTGACCGTTCCGTTCTGTTGTGGTTGCGGCACTTGTGAACAATGTGTGTGCGGCAATCAACAGATTTGTGATCGATACACACAGCCGGGTTTCACACAGTGGGGAGCGTTTGCAGAACTGGTGTCAATCCGTCACGCCGACGTGAATCTCGTATTATTGCCGGAAGAGATCGACTTCGTCACGGCGGCGAGTCTGGGCTGTCGATTTGCCACATCGTTTCGAGCAGTCGTTGTCCAGGGAAGGACTCAGCCCGGCGATTGGGTGGCGGTGCACGGATGTGGCGGCGTGGGACTGTCAGCCGTGATGATTGCCGCCGCACTTGGAGCACAGGTCATCGCGGTGGATATTCGCCGTGACCGCCTTGAGTTCGCTCAGCGTTGCGGAGCCGCCGTCGTGATCGATGCTGCCGAAACGGATCCAGTCGCGGCAATCAAAGACACGACCTGCGGTGGTGCGCATGTCTCGCTGGATGCGCTGGGCAGCCGAACGACTTGCTGGAACTCTGTCAAGTGCCTCCGCAAACGCGGTCGCCATGTGCAGATCGGACTCATGCTTGGTTCCGATGCCGATCCGCCGGTTCCGATGAGCGCAGTGATCGGGAATGAACTGGAGATTATCGGCAGTCACGGAATGCAGGCGTTTGAATACAGCCGGATGTTCCGCATGATATCTTCCGGCGCGCTACGGCCCGACTTGCTGATCAGTGATCGAGTGACACTGACACAGGCCGCAGAACTGTTGCCAAAGATGCATGAGTTTCCAGGCAACGGCGTGACGGTGATTGATCGGATGATTTAGAGGTCGGGACGTAGGCGACGTCGCTCCGCCGACTCGCACTCCCATTCTCGCCTGTTCGTAACCAACGCCGCGACGCGGTTGCCATAAGTCAGCTGTTATCGGTTGGCATCATTGGTACCAGAAAATCTCAGTCGGCGGAGCGACTGAGCTACGTAGGCACCCTTCTGATATTCGGAAAATCAGACTTGAGGAAGATTTGAGGATTGGTTAAGAAATCCGGGACGGGGCTGGTTCAGGTTGCTCCGACTGCGGCAAGTTTTGCTTTTGAAAGTGTGTCAACCGCAGAGAAAAGCTGAAAACGCTGGATTTCCAGTCCACTTCCTGTCCTCAATCCCTATCGTTGGTTCGTCTCTTCTCGCTGGTCCGGCAGCGATCAACCAACTTTCAGTCACACCATTTCGCTGTATTTGCATTCGTTTTCCTCAGCCACAGTCAGCAATTCGTGCCGGTTGATTTTTCGTCCGGCAGTTTCGGCAGATGAACGACACTTTGGGTGTCACTCGCCTGCAAAAAATTAGTCTCATCGGAGGCATAGTCATGCGTGCATTCGCCGTCGTTACATTTCTGATTTCCACGTTGACCGCTCAGTTCGCTGCAGCCCAGATCAAGAGCTTTCCCTATGACGCAAAAGTCGTCGTGGATGAAGTCTTTGTCCGCAGTGGTGCAGGTGATTCGTACTATCCGACTCAGAAACTTCCCCGTGAGACGGTTGTGACAGTGCATCGGCATGATCCCGGTGGCTGGTATATGATTGATCCGCCACAGGGCAGTTTCAGCTGGATTCCTGAACGCTTTGTCAAACGCATGAACGACACTGAAGGCGAAGTCGCTGAAGAAAGTGTCATCGCGTTTGTGGGTAGTGAATTTGGCGACGAAGCTTCCGTCTTCCAGCGGCGGTTAAAGACGGGAGAAAAAATTTCTATCATGGGACAGCGCCAAATTGTCACCAGCAGCGGCCCTCAGTCGATGCTGCAGATCGCACCACCCACACGAGAACGCCGCTGGATTCCGGGTTCTGCACTGGTGCCGATTGACGCCGAACATCGCGCCCAGATGAACACCGACCCTTACGCTGTACCTGGCAATGCTGCGCGCCCTGAAGGCGTGCAGGTGTTTCCATCCATCGCGGGAATTGCTCCAACCACAGCTGGCGTCACTGATGTGCCGGTAGTCGCCCCCAGTGCCGCATTGTCAGCGGCCCAGCAGAAGCAATCGGAACGTCAGCAACTGGCCGATATCGACCGACGCTTTGGAGAAATGCTGCGTCAGGATTCGACAACCTGGAATCTGGACGCCATTGAATCCGAGTACAAGATGCTGCAACAGAGTGTGACTCAGAAGTCGTTGTCCGGAACCATCGACATGCGTTATCCAGCGATCGATCGTTACCGGCGTCGTCTCGCAAAATTGCTTGAACTTCGACAACTGACATCGCAGACTGAACAACGGGATTCCGAGTTGGTCGCGAGAAATCCGCACGCATTCTCAAAGCCCCTTGCCCCGGCACTCGCTGC
>JAYSPO010000759.1:0-2464 GCA_043722015.1 Candidatus Kuenenia sp.
CGGCCACTGGCCTGATATCGCAAAAACGACAACGCACGCGTCTCAGCAGGCTGAGTGAGGTTTCGCACCCGGTACTCGATAGGATCCTGATGGAACGAAACGAATTCAAGCGGCTGACTCAGTTCTGCCGTGCTCTGATACTGTTTGAGGAACTTGAAACCGTTCTGCGCGATGTCCGACCGCGAGACCGACAGGCGACAGTGGAAACGATACTCAGCGACCTGGACGCGATGCGGTCGAAGCTGCCAGCGATCGCTGATAATGCGGACACTCTGTATTCGGAGTCTCTGCCGGCATCACGACCCAACAAGGCAGCGCAGAGCCCACTAAGGACGCCTCAGGCAAGGTAGCCGCGGCGGTCGAAGACTGCAGGGAGTTTCGGACAGGAACCTGTCAGCGAATTCGAGTACACTTTGCGACATCGAAGCGGATAGGCCGGCCAGCCAACAAGCAACAATCCTGAGTTGTTTCCGCATTCGATTTTTCTTCAGGACATCCGGATACAGGAACCGGAACAGTGGAAGTCGATGACGCCAGATCGCAGTTTCTCAGATGCGCCCATGTCATTCTCGACAGGCTCAAAGAGCCTCGTCTTTCAGAATGGTGGCTTGACATCAGGTGGATGATAAGAGATCTGAAAGTCTGGCATGTCTATCTCTACCAATTCGATCGTGCTTGGCTTCCGAACATTGAATATCGGGTGGAGGACGAGGCCAATGAAGTACGATGTGCAACGGCTTTAAATTGGAGTTTTGGGAACCAATGGACACCAGAATGCTTTTCCATTTCCAATGTAGAGACGAACGCGGCGAACTGGAGAGAACTGCCACTGTCGTCTCTGCGATTGTCGCCAGCGTCCACCTCGCTGCTGTACAAGGCCGAAATCCTGTTCATCGGCCAACTGCAGGACTTGGTCCTGGCGAATCCTGAAGACTGGTGGACATGTATTACAGGCCTCAGGGGACCGATCGCCGCGGCGATCGCAGATAAGCTCGCGGATTTTGCGAAACCCTTGAATGAGAAGAAAGTCAGGTTCGCGTTCCTTGATCCCTACGAAAGCATGGATTTTGTCGGGTACGACCTTAAGACCTGGTTTGGGTTTGGCGTCACTACACGTTTATTGCCCGCCGTCGAAAATGGCACGAACGACGAACGCAAAATCATCTTCGACGACATCCGAAGAGACGCCATCTGTTGCATTAAGGCGTGGATTCGGTACGCCGAAACCGAGAAATACCCGTTCGATGTTCAGGAGGACGAACAGACGGGCGGCACGCCTGAGTTTCAAACGACTGAGGACGGGGATCTGAACACGATCGCACTGCCGCAGGAACGGAACCCCTCAGAAGAAACGCGGAATGAGGATCCGTGTGTTGCCGGAAGCATTGAATCAACTGCCGTTGGCAATGTTCCTCATCCACCACCAGTCTATGAGAACTTGCCAAAGTTGTTTCTACGCAGAGTGATTGGAACAATGCGCGGCGGCGGAAGGCTATCAGACAAAACGCTGATCCCGGCATTGGTAGCGCTCAAGGTTCGATTGCATCCGGACTTCGACCCGTCGTCATCAGCATTTGATTTGCCCGTCGATGTGAGTTCACTCAGCGGTTTGCCCACTATTAAAGATCCTGAATCGCGAGCGAATGCATTGGATGCATGGCTTCAATCGGACGACAACAAAAAACGCCGCAGTAAGGCAACGCTCGGAACAAAGCCCGGAACAAAGCTCGGAAACACTTGAGAACGCTCGGAGTTTTTTGCAACGCTCGGAAAGCCGTCAGAGAACATCTGGCGGCTTTCTTCTTTTCGCGTACCGTTTCGTTAGTTCCGCCACTACGGCGAACAATGCCACGAGAAGCGAAAAGGGTTGACGCTATGAACCACACGACGACGACTGAACCAGAGCTGCTTACAAAAACAGACCTCGCAAAGCTGCTGCAGGTCTCCGGCCGACAGGTCGAGAACCTTGTCCGCAATGGACGACTCCCGCAGCCGATCCGCTTGGGAACTCATCCCCGATGGCGACGTGCAGGATTGCTGAGCTTCCTGGACGGGCTGAGTTCAGACCAGCCATCCCCACCGGAAACAGGCGTCACGAATGCCGTGACGCCGACGACACAACTCAGCGCGGTGAGCCGATGATTTACATCGACGGTGACACTCTGGAGAACTATCGCGAGGCGGTGAAGCAGGGCCTGACTATCGTGGATCTGGCTGACAGGCTGGGAATCGAAGCGGTGTTCCTCAGCCGGTTACTCGGAATCCCAATGACGCCGATGCCGACGACGGCAGCAAGTCAGCCCCAGGATGATTCCAGTTATCTTTGGCGAGCCGAAGAGCTCGACAACGTTCTCTGACAATGACTAAGCCCGATCGCTGTAGCGATCGGGCTCGGTCGAATTCGAGTCGCCGGTCTGTAGCCAGCGACGACGCAAACATGACTCCAGACCCATCCGGAGAGAGC
>JAYSPO010000760.1:0-2843 GCA_043722015.1 Candidatus Kuenenia sp.
TTAACGGCGAGGCGCAGGCGTAGCCAAGCGGGAATCGCCTACGCCTGCGGCTCGCCGTTAAACGAATTATGCCAACATAATTCTGGACAGGTGCTTAACAGTTGATTTCTTGTCGTGCCGCGAAGATTTTCGGCGGCGGTTTGTAGAGGTTGTTCCCGTGCATAAACTTTGTTCTCACCAGCGTTCGGACGCGGTGAGGGTAAAATCGGAAAGTAGCCGTCACGCTCCGCCGTGACGAGCATTGAACTGGGCCACATGAATGGAGGGCCCGCGCTGATTGTCCTTCAGGCCATAAAACGGGGCTGGTCGTGGAAAACTGTCTCGGTTGATGAATGTCGACTGACAAATGCTCATCACGGCGGAGCGTGATGGCTACTTTAGGTTGCGGGCGAAGCCCGCGATGGGAACTCCGTGGTTGAGAAGACGCGAATGTCACGGATCACCCGGATGAGTCGCAATGTGCTTATCTGTGAAAATCAGTGATATCCGTGGTTAAATACTTTTCGTAATCTTCGTTGCGTTGCGGGCCCAGGCCCGCGTTGGGATCTCCGTAAACGCCGTGGCAAAATCACACGCCGGACCACGGGTGGCAGTCCTTTCCGGCAGAAAGGACCTACTGCAGGCTCTTCTGAAAACTGAAAAATCATGATCGTTGAAGGAATTGTAACGAGTGTGGATGCAGCTGGTCACCTGAATGTCGCTCCGATGGGGCCGATTGTGGTGGGTGATTTTGAGAGCTTGCTCCTGCGCCCGTTTCAGCCTTCGACGACATTCAATAATCTCGCGGCGACGCGGTGTGGTGTGTTTCATGTGGTTGATCGAGTGGAAATCATTGCTCAGGCGGCGATCGGCAGACTGACCGAATTACCAGCCGTCGAACGCGCAGCAATGATCGACGGTTTTGTGCTCAGGGATTGCTGCCGCTGGTTTGAGTTTACTGTCGACAGCGTCGATGCTTCGGACGTGCGAAGCCGGATGCCCTCATCGATTGTGCATCGCGGTGAACGGCGTCCGTTCTTCGGTTTCAATCGCGCTCGACATGCCGTCCTTGAAGCCGCCATTCTGGCGACGCGCCTGCACCTGCTTTCCCGGCAGCATGTGCTGGATACGATGAACTTTCTGGAGCCGGCGGTCGAGAAAACCGGCGGCAGGGAAGAAAAATCAGCGTTCGCGTTGCTGAAGGATTTTATCCTGAGTCAACTGGAGCGAAGTACACTGGAATGAAAAATACCGATGATCGCGGTGCGACCTTTGCTGGAATCTGAGTCTGAAATCTAGTCGTTCTGGCCTCTTCGCGAGCTTCGTGGTAGAAAATCGCAGTTTGCACCACAGAGAACAGGGTTGAGAATACAGGATAGACTAAGGGCGCCCAGAAATGAGTCCGGCGAGCGGAGTGGCGTGAGCCCTCCGGTATCTCGTTTTTGTACCGGCAAGCTGACGCATGCCGCTCGCCAATTTTCTCATTCATGACCGCGTGAGGTATAATCTGCAATAATCAATCGCATGAACTCAACAGCCGGCGCAACAAACTTGTCCTTTCTTCCTTTACCTACTGCGATCAGAACTCCAGCACCGTCCTGACCCGGATCACACCATGACAGGGATCGAGATTACGACCGGCTCGCGACTGCACTTTGGACTCATCTGCAGCGAACTCGGCGCGCGCTGGCGGTTTGGCGGAATCGGTGTCATGCTGCGACAGCCTGCGTGGCGTTTGAGCGTTCAACCGACCACTGCTGACGAGGATTCGATTGAGGCATCCGATGACGTCTGCCAGCGGATCCGGGAATTGCTGCAGCGCATTCGATCACGCCACTACATGACATCGCTGCGAATTGAGGTGCATCACGAAGTTTCGTTGCATACGGGGCTCGGAAGCGGCACGCAGCTGGGTCTCGCATTGTCCGCTGCCAGCGAACTCCTGACGCATCGCCGCCTTCAGGAAGATCCCTTTCAGCTGGCTCAACTGGCATGCCGTGCCGAGCGATCAGCAGTTGGCACTGTGGGGTTTGCGCGCGGCGGATTCCTGGTGGATCATGGTGAATCGTGTGGTGAGTCACGACATCGGCAGGTGGATCGCTTCTTGTTTCCGGACGATTGGCGCTTTGTGCTGACTCACCCCGAAAATTCGCAGGGACTGTCCGGGGAAAAGGAACGTACTTTCTTTGGCCAGCGAATTCATATGCCTCAGACGCTGATCGAAGACCTTGAGCAGCAGGTGTTGCAGGATATCATTCCGGCCGTTCGCGAAAGTCAGTTTCAGGCGTTCGCGACGTCACTGGAAAACTATGGACAAACGGTCGGCACATTTTACGCGGCAGAGCAGGGCGGTGTGTTTGCGCATCCGGCGATGACGCAACTGGCCAATCATCTGCGAACAGCTGGAGTTTCAGGAATGGCGCAATCGTCATGGGGGCCGCTGATCGGCATCCCGGCTGGATCACAGGAACATGCGGAAGAAATTTTGCGACTCATTCCGGACCACATCGGTTCCAGTCGCCTGACGACGACGATTTCTGAACCGTTGAATACCGGTGCCTCGATTCGTTCCGTAGTTGATGATGCGGCTGGACGTAGACTCGTGTGATTGGAATCCGAAGGCAGGCCGCGAGTGATCGTGGTGCAATCTGCGATTCGTTTCTTACCACGGAGAGCACGGGCTCAGAGAACTTTCCCAAGCCACAGTCGCAGTTTTTACCACGGAGAGCACGGAGGACACCGAGAAGTCAGAAACGCAGGGGAGTCGAGGCACAGTGAAGGAAGAAATCAATCGCAGTTTTTTAACCACAGATTCCAACGATTTTCACAGATAAGCACCTTGCGATTCCCTCCGTGAACTCCGT
>JAYSPO010000761.1:0-1694 GCA_043722015.1 Candidatus Kuenenia sp.
TGGACGCTGTCAGAAATCTACGAATGGAGGTGAACGATGATGAGTCCGACACCTTCAGCAAATTCTGATAACGTCTCTGAACGACCTGATTCGCCGCAAGTGAATCAGGTCGCGGCATTTGATGCTCATCCCATCATTCGCCAGATCATCGATCGAGACTGTCATGTCGGGACGAGCAACGGTGAAGTCCTGCGTCATGTGATTTCGAAACTTCGGCATGGATACCGGACGTTTCGAGAAATGCCGCTGGCCGATCGACAACAATTGATCGACCAGTGCATTCAGCATCACGCATCGAACTTGAAGATGTATCTGGATGTGATGACTGGCTCTTCGAGTCCTCGGACGACAAAAGCTAGCCAATCAATTCCGCCCGCTACTCTGACTGGCCCGGATGTTGTCCGCCTGATGCGAAAGCACAGAATGACAATTGCCGGACTGGCCTTGCGAATCGGTTTCACTCAGAAACGAGTGCGACAGATTCGCAGTGCGGGACTTCAGGATCCGCATGTGATTCGCGACTGGATGGAAGCGATCACAGGCGAAGATCCCGGCCCACTTCCCGAACGTTATCGAGTGAACGGTATCCGAGAAGAGACAGAGTGCTGTTTCTGCGGTTACCCATTATTCAACGGTGACGAAGCCTGGGAATACGTGAGTGAGGTTTTTTGTTCCATCAGCTGCTGCCGAAAAAGCAAAGGCTGGTAACGTGAATCATCTGATGATTCACGACTGAGAGGTTCTTTGACATTGCACGCCACCCGGACCTCTCTCTTTTGCAGGTCCGCGTTTACTGTTGACCAGTCGCTCCATCGACTAGACTTGGCCACCTGCTGGAGACTTAAGGCATACACTACTTCGGCTTGCGACCACGCACAAAACGCTCCTCCAGACTACGCAGCATTTCGAACGTGTTGACGTATTCCACGTCAAACTCGACGCAAAGGTTGGGCATCGGCACCTTGCGTTTGACCGCTGGTGCAAATTCTTCATGCGTGACCACGACAAGTTCGTTTACTGCCGCATATGCGATGACCCAGCCATCAGTAACAGTTGCAAATTCCGATTTGGCAAAATCAGAAAACTGATTGGTTGAATAGACCCATCCAACCAGCTTTTGAAATTCAGCAATGACAGCCTGGTCTTCCGTTTTCTTAAAGAACGTTTCAGGAGCCTGGTTCTCGATCCAATCCTTGATTTCATCATCCTGCTCGGCAAGCTCAGCCCGAATTCGATCGATGCTGAAGATCCGCTTCGCATCGTGTTGAGCGACCAACGCATCCCAGAACCCCGGACAGATATCGAGCCCGTAATATCGATTCTTCGCTTCAATGAATGCATTCGCATCCAGCACGTATCGCTTACTCCCGCTCATCCTTCATCCTTTTCAGAACGAGGTCAGCGTAACTGGAAAATGTCGCCCCCTTCATACCGGTCAGCCTGAAGGCATCTTGATAAAGGATGCGTCCTTCGCGTGCGGCGCGGACGACAGCAGCAGAAAACCGCCGGCCAAGACGGACGTTCTGAGTCGCATAAAAGTTGCCACCGGAACTTTTCTGACGGAAATCCTGTTTTCGCGTGAGCCAATCCGCCTGATCCTGCTCAAAAAACCGGAAGAAGTCTGCCTTCGTGATCAGCTTCAGATCGAGTGCCCGACGCGCCACAACGACTGGACTCACCTTGAACCAGCCCGC
>JAYSPO010000762.1:0-5933 GCA_043722015.1 Candidatus Kuenenia sp.
CATTCTGGAAGCTTCTTCGCGGTTGCCGTCGGTCAGATCGAGAGCGCGCTGGATGTAGTATTTTTCGACTTCTGTCATCGGTCTGCCGATCAGCCCATCCACGCCGGATGGCATTTCTTCCTCGGAATCCGGCAGTTGATCTTTGACCAGCACGGCGATTTCCGGCGGCAGTCCGTCGATGTCCAGCACTCCGTCATTGTCCAGGACCAGCATGCGTTCGATGGTGTTTCGCAGTTGACGAATGTTGCCCGGCCAGTGATAAGCCAGCAACGCCTTGCGCGCCGCACGGGAAAATCCCTGAGCGTCACGCCCTGTACGTTTCGTCAGGTCCCGCAGGAAGTGTTCCATCAACAGCGGAATATCGCCTGAACGCTCTCGCAGTGGTGGCAGGTTGATCGACACAACGTTGATGCGATAGTAAAGGTCTTCCCGGAATTTTCCGTCCTGGACAAACTTCTGCAGATCCGCGTTGGTCGCAGCCACCAGACGTACGTTGATCGGCAGTTCGTCGTTTGCACCAAGACGTGTGATCTTGCGTTCTTCCAGCACACGCAGCAGCTTGACCTGCGTGTCCATCGGCATTTCACCAACTTCGTCCAAAAACAACGTGCCTCCGTTGGCATGTTCAAACTTGCCAATGCGGCGTCCCATGGCGCCGGTAAACGCACCCGCTTCGTGGCCAAACAGTTCACTCTCCAGAATACTGTCCGGCAACGCGGAAATGTTGAGCGGCACGAACGGTTTATTCTTGCGCGGACTGTTCTGATGCAGCGCTCTGGCGACCAGTTCTTTCCCCGTGCCGTTTTCGCCGTGGATCAATACGGTGCTGTCAGTCGGTGCGACGCTCTTCAGGATATCGATAATGCTGTGCATCTGAGGACTGTTGCCAACGACGCCCTCAAAGCCAAAGCGTTCGTCCAGCGATTGCCGAAGCTCCGCGTTGCGGCGAATCAGCCTCAGCCTTGCCGATGCTTTTTCCACGGCAGAACGCAATTCGCCGATGTCCAGCGGTTTGGTGAGATACGTGTAGGCGCCGTGTTGCATCGCCGTCACGGCTGATGCGATCGAACCGTGACCGGTGAGCACGATGACTTCTGCATCAGGAAGTTCTTCTTTGGTGAGCCGCAGGATTTCCAGGCCATCGACTTCACCCATTCGCAGGTCGGTAACGACAACGTCCCAGGATTCCGAATGAATCAACTGAGCCCCGCGTTCACCCGATCCGGCCACCTTGCAGTCGCAGTTGATCCGCGCAAGCGAGTCGGCGACAGCCTGCGCGTGTCCTTCGTCATCATCGACGATCAGAACTCGGACTGGAATGGTGGATAAGTCAGCAGAATCGTTTTTAGGGTCAGACATGAATTGTGGGAGAAAACTCGGACGGGATCAGCCAATGTAGCTGGATTTCTGACGAATTGCCTGTTGAGGGTAATCAAGAAGTGGCTCGAATCAAAATGTGATGGCGGTTTATTGCTCAATCTGGGACTCAACGTGCCGTCTTTAAGCTCTGGATATGAATTTGCCGGGCAGTAACAGCCCGATTTCGGCGAATTCGAGTCGAATTCCTCTCGGTTGGAAGATCCGATCGAAAGTTTGGCCGGCAACTGCAATAATGTGATTCAGTACAGCCTACCGGGTCTGAAACAGAATCAAGGATTAATGCAATGTCTCTGCCGGTTCTCACCGCACCAGTCGTAGTGGAAGAAGATCCGCTGGATCTGATGGACGAAATCGATGCGCTCAAGAAAGAAAAGGACGCCACGATTCTGGCCCACTTTTACGTCGATGGGGAAATCCAGGACATCGCAGACTACACCGGCGACAGTTTGAAACTGGCACGCGATGCTACTCGTGTCACTACCTCCACGATTGTATTCGCTGGCGTCCACTTTATGGGCGAATCGGCGAAGATCATGAACCCGAAAAAACGAGTCCTCATTCCCGACCTGCTGGCAGGCTGTTCGCTCGCGGACAGCTGTCCTCCGGAGCAACTCGCCGCATTTCAGGAACAACTGCGTTCACAGGGCCGTGACTTTCAGACGGTCGCCTACATCAATACTTCCGCCGCCGTCAAAAGTTTGTGCGATTGGATCGTGACCAGCGGGAACGCTCGGGAAATTATCGACCGCGTTCCCAAAGACAAAGAAATCCTGTTCGTACCCGATCAGCATCTGGGCCGTTATCTGGTGGAAATCACCGGTCGCAAAATGATCCTGTGGCCGGGTTCCTGCATGGTGCATGAGATCTTCAGTATTCAGGATTTGATCCGAGCGAAGAAGAACAACCCCGGAAGCATCGTGATCGCGCATCCGGAGTGCCCGCAGAATATTCTGGAAATCACGGACGTCATCGGCGGCACGGAGAAAATGCGGCAATATGTGATGGCCTTGAAGGAACCGACTACGTTTCTGGTCGCCACAGAAGCCGCCATGATACATCCACTGACGAAGGCGGCACCACAGCACACGTACATCCCGGTTCCCGGTATCATGGCCTCGTCCGGAGAAACGTGCGCCTGCAATCGGTGCCCGCACATGGCTCGCAATACACTGCAGAAAGTTCGCGACTGTCTGCGGGACGGTCGTCCGGAAATCGAATGGAAGGACTATTTCCAGCAGGCGCGAGCTGTGCTGGACAGGAGTCTGCTGTAGTAGTCTCTGCCCGGTTAAACGTATAGAACGTTATCGAATCGTCAGTCACTGGAAAACTTCAACTCTAAATTACGCACGGAGAGCGACTGGTTCTATGAAATCGATGAAAACGGAGACACAGGATCATCCCTACGGCAAGGCTGTTGCCAAACTGATCGAAGAATTTGGCAACCTGCCGGGGATCGGTCGCAAGTCAGCGGAACGCCTGGCAAACCACGTCCTGGCAAGTTCCAGCGACGAAGCCAACGCCTTGGCCGACGCGATTCGTCAGGTAAAGCTCAGCGTCAAGCGCTGTGCGATGTGCTTCAATCTGACGGAAGACACGCTCTGCCGAATCTGCCGCGACTCTCGACGCGATCAGCATGTGGTCTGCGTTGTCGAGCAGCCCAAGGACGTCGTCGCGCTGGAATCCTCCGGTGCGTATTCAGGGCTGTATCACGTACTGGGAGGCCGCATCGCACCACTCGACGGTGTCGGTCCGGAGGATCTCACGATTCAACAACTGGTGCACCGCGTTCGCAAGCAGGGCATCACCGAACTGGTCATGGCAACTAACCCGACTCTGGAAGGCGACGGCACGGCGTTGTTCATTACCAATCTGCTGCAGAACGACAACGTCCGCATCACCCGTCTGGCCCGTGGCATCGCTTCCGGCAGCGTCCTGGAATTCGCCAACCGCGAAATGCTGGCCGATGCGCTGAAGGGCCGTCAGCAATTCTGAACTCGTCGTGAACAGAATTGCCGGAAACACCGTGGCGGAATACACGGCATTAGCGTGAGCGTCGCAATCTCGCTCGCATTGGTCAAACTCGTAGACAAATGGAATCGGCGTGCGTATCTTCAGTCCGCAGAGAGAACGATCTGGAAGTGTTTTCAAAAAAAAACTAACGCCCGTAGTGTCTCCGGATTCACGGACCGTTTGGTCATCGGGCCGGGGCAGTTCCGATTTTCAATTGGCCTTCGACATTGGCTGAGGTGTGGAAACATGACATTCGTCAGAATGAATCTTCTGTGCGTGGTTGTCACGGCCATCTGCGTCAGGCTCAGTTTCTCAGTTGCAGCCAAAGAGCCGTTCCACGGTGACCTCGTTCCAGCCGAGTCAATTGGCCACCTTCAGCAACTGATCCCGGAACTCCCCGGGGATCTTTGGATCCGCGACTGGAGAGCTGTCGTTTCTTCAACGTCATCCGATATGCCCGGATTTCGCCATTTGATTCCTATGGAAGAAACCGTGGAAGTTTCTGGACTCGTTCTCGGCAGCAATGGAGTTCCAGCCGCAGGAGCAGAAGTCTGGGCCGCCGGAGTTTTTGCTGACGTCCCGCATCGTGAACGGACAACGACAAATGACCGCGGCGAATTTCAGCTGCGTCTGCGGCCTCTGCAGGGCGAGAGCGTCCGATGGGCCATTCACGCATTCCGAGACGATGAAGCCGCACATGCGAGCGATTCCCTGACGATACGCTCCCTGTCAGATGCCGTTCCGCACGTGGCCATTTTACTTCAGCCGCGCGGAAAACTCTGCGGAACCGTGCTGGCGACCGAGACGCTCAAACCGATTCCGGATGCGCTCGTCTACCTTGAAGATGGAAGAATTCTGGTCACTGATTGCGAGGGGACCTTTACGGCCAATGGTCTCAGACGCTCGCAATTGGATCTAGCCGTCGTAGCCCCGGGCCGACTGCGCCGTTATGTGCATTTTGACACCAGTCGCTCGCCGGAGACAAACCTTCAGTTGCGAATGGCTCCAGGCGGAACAATCGCCGGGCGAGTCAGCAACACAGAGGGTGTTGCGCTCAATGATGCCATCATCGACATGGGGACGTCTGGACATACGTTGGTCATGGAAAGCCGAATGGTCATGTCAGGCGATGATGGTTTCTTTGTCTTCGACGGGATCCCGCTGGATTCCATTCGTTATCACATGAGCGCGTCTGCTGCGGGGATGGCAGAGTCTGATCTGAAAATGTTTACGATTCGCTCAGCGCAACCGTGGTGCTTTCATCCGTTCACACTTCGCCCCGACCACAGCAGTCCGCCAACGAACCTCAGCGTCCGCGAAGAGGCGAAGCCCGCCAAGAATCCCCTCTCAATTCGCACCTTGTCAGGAACGGTCCTTGGCGACAACGACCAGCCTGTCGCTGGTGCTTCTGTGAGAAACGGCGCGACGCTGTATGAGTCCCGGAATATCACTTGCACAACGGACAGGAATGGGCATTTCACGCTTGAAGGTTTGCCGACCACGAACTGTTTCGTGACGGTTCAGGCGCAGGGATATGCTCCGGTGTTTGAAGAATACTCGGCGGCTGTTTCCGAAAAAACGCTTCGTCTGGATCGTGGCAGAACAGTCGGCGGAATCGTGCTGACTGCAGATGGCAAACCGTTGTCGGCAATCACCGTGATTCCAGTGATCGCGTCGCCGGACCCTCGACTCTGCAATCCCTATTGGCTGAGTCAACTCGATGCAAAGTCGAATGAGCAAGGCAGGTTTCAGATCACCGGACTGCCCGCAATGCCGGTCAGGTTCGATTTTCTGGGAGAAGGCGTCAGTGAGGTCCGTGGTGCGACTCTGATGCTGAATTCCGATGAAAACAAAATAGTCATGACCGCCGATGGTTCGATTCGAGGGCGAGTCCTGAATGCATTCGGCCGTCCCATTCAGAACTTCCGGATTCGTATTGCGTTTCCCCAACAGCGATTTCCGAACGAGCGATTTGAAGGATTCACGGCCTCGTTTCGTGTGAATGGGATTACCTACTCCGATGCTGAAGGGTGGTTTCAGCTGAGCGATCTGCCATCCGGGGTTTACTATCGTGTGACCGCAGATGCTGTCGGATATGGCGAGGCGAGTATCGACCGGGCATTGACCATCCCGGTCAATGAAATCACAGACGAGGACGCTTTGGAACTTGTCCTCGGAGACGTCTGCCCGCTGCATGTCCTGGTGGCCGACAGAGATTCAGGTCGGCCGATTCAGAGAGCAACTGTCGTCGTCAACGACGATCCTGAAGCGAATCCGGCAACTGTCAACTGGAGCTTTGATTTACTCGGCCTCCCTTCCGTACTGACGAACATTCAGGGATCAGGAGACTTTAGGTTTCCCCGTTCTGGTGGAGTGATATGCGTTTCGAAGCCGGGATACGCTCGCGCCAGTGTTGGATGGATTGCCGGAGACCAGAAGGCTGAAGTCGTTCTTGACCCGGAAAGCCGTATCAATGGTTCTGTCCGCACCAGCGACGGTCAACCTGTGCCAGGCTGCTGGTTTCGACTGACGGATGTGATCGG
>JAYSPO010000763.1:0-3431 GCA_043722015.1 Candidatus Kuenenia sp.
TCGTACGCCCACTGTGTGACGGGACTTGTGAGCGCTCCTGCGCCGTCCGGGTCGGGAGCGGTCTGCTTCTTCAGCCGCGAACGGCTGTCGTATTCCAGCAACGTAACATTTCCCAGCGGATCCGTCTGGGTAATGTTTCGCCCCAGTGCATCGTATGTCATCCCGAAGACAGGGCTGGTCAATCCGCCGGCTCCGTCGTGGAAATCGCAAAAGGGGACATTCTACTTTTATCGATAAGTACAATGTCCCCTTTTGCCTCCTGCTCCGTTTGCATCGCACGCATCATTTTCCGGAGGACAAACACCGTGGCTGGGGTGGATGTTGACACTCGGCGCTGCTGTGCTGACATGTGCGATTGCGCTTCCCAGCGCCGTGTCGTTCGTCAATCGATCGTCGCTGGCGGCCACCTATTCCGCGCCTCTGGCCCGCGCGTATCTGGGGGCCTCGAATCCGTTGCGGCATCGACCGGGAGGGGCCGACGTCACGGAGGTGATGGACGGCGATGATGTCCCTTCAATTCGGGATTACAAACCGCATGAGGCATCCGGACCGCTGCATCTCATCAATCTGACGCTCAATCAGACGGTCGATGTGGCATCACAGCTCTCCAAACGGGATCGCAAAGGAGAAAACCTGGCGGTGAGCTGCATCGGCATGACGGTCGGGGAAAAATGGCACAGCGTCTGGGCAAACTCGGGGTCCGTTGGCGATTTTGCTGGCACGAGAGTCCCGACGCGACTTGAGCCCGTAGGCTGGGTCACCGGGACGAAACATCCGTTGGTGGATCAACTTGATCGACCGGCCGATCAGGCCGAGATGTTATCGTTGCGGCAGTGGATCGGATTGTCAGGAGCCGCGATCGACGGCGGGCGTGGGCGCGGAACGCAATTGGGACTTTCCCTGCTGATGGGACTGGTCAACATTCGGACGGGCTATTGGTGGGACAGTGGGATCGCGCATGCCGATCGCTGCGGATTTCCGGAGTTATCGTTCACCAGGCGGTTGCTGTATCTCGTTCCGCGTTTCTTTGCGACGCAATGCCTGCTGTTGTACGAATGGGTGGCACGGTATCCAGGTCCATGGGAACGATTCTGGCACTTTTCTGACGGAGGCTTTTTTGAAAACCTGGGTTGCTACGAACTGATCCGACGTCGAATTCCACGCATCATTGTCTGCGATTGTGGGGCTGATCCGGAATTCGAGTTCGAAGATCTGGGAGAACTCGTCCGCAAAGCCAGAATCGACTTTGGTGCCACGATTCACGAGTTCACGCCGTCCGACATCGCCGCGTATGTGCCGCAGCAGATTCACAACCGGGTTGGTAGCCTTGAGGAACTCATCTCGGTCGCATCGACGGGCTCAGGACCACCGAAATCACCGAAGCATGTGACGATGTTCTGGATCCGGTTCGCCGACAATCCAGATCAAAAATGTGTGATGCTGTACATGAAGGCGACCGTGGGCGTGGATTCACCGGTGGACGTTCAGAACTATCACACAAAACATCCTGAGTTTCCTCATGAGGCAACGGCTGATCAGTTTTTCGATGAAACACAGTGGGAAAGTTATCGCCGGCTGGGAGAACTCCTGTCCGCAGATCTCGTCAATGCTCGGGATAACAATGGTAACCCGGCGCGCCACTGGTTTTGGCAGATCCCCGTTTCATAAGATCCACGTGGCAGACTGTAGGGTGTGTGCAGCGGAGCGGAACACACCATTTCTCACGCTTTCCCAACATGGTACGTTGCGCTCCGCTGCACGCACCCTACTTTGCAAACGTTGAGAGTGCTGTTTTGGGGGACGACAAGGCTGGCGATTTCCTGTGTGCCGACGGCTCATCCGCATCACGGGTGGCCAGGTGAAAATTCCGGGTAACGTCTCGTGATGATCCTCGCCGGACGGAGATAAGCTCCGCCTGGGCTGTGGGAAACAAAGGACGACATTGACTCTCACAAATCACTGGGTTGCGGGAGAACCCCGCGCCAGGATTATACTCCACGCGGCCAGAAATGAGTCCGGGGGAACGGCGTGAGCCCAATGGTACCTCGTTCTTGTACCGGCAAGCTGACGCATGCCGCTCACTAATTTTCTCACTCATGACCGCGCGGAGTACAGTAAATTCATCCAGTCGCGAACCCACAGGAATCGATACTGGCAACCGAATTACATTGGGGTTATGCTGCGGATCCCCGAATTGCCCTCCCTGCACCGCTCTCCTCCAATTGTGTCGGAACCCGCCGATGTGGAATTTCTTTGGTCGCTCGCACCGCTATTGCGACGGATTGACGCGCCGCTCATTTCTACAGGTCGGCGGACTTGGGATCGGCGGGCTCACGCTGGCTGACCTGAATGCGGCAGAATCTCAGAATCCTGCAGGCACTCCGTCCAGCCGACACAAGTCCGTGATCATGGTGTACCTTTCTGGCGGCATGCCACATCAGGACACATTTGATTTGAAGCCCGGCGCGCCGGTTGAGATCCGAGGCGAGTTTAATCCGATCGCCACGACAGTTCCCGGCATCGAATACTGTGAGTTGCTGCCAAAGCTCGCGGGTGTGGCGGATCGCTGTTCCATCGTGCGGTCGATCGTTGGTCAACGGGATGAGCATTCCAGCTTTCAGAATCTGACCGGCTTCACGATGGGTGAAGTGCAGCGCGACGGCATTCCGAACTTTGGTTCCGTAGTGGCACGAGTTCAGGGAGCCACGAATGAAGTCACGCCGCCGTTTGTCGATCTGTTTCCCACGATGCAGCATCGTCCTTACAACAGCACGGGAGCTGGCTATCTGGGCAGTGCTTACAATCAGGTACGAGCCGACGGCGAAGATCTGGCCAGCATGCGGTTGAGGTATATTGAATCGCCGGAATTTGCGAGTCGCCGTTCTCTGCTGGATCAACTGGATGCCTTTCGTCGTCAGGCGGACACCGGCAGCATCGACGAGATGAACGAAAGTTATCGACGGGCGTTTGATGTATTGACATCCTCGCGTCTGGTCGATGCGATGAATGTAGAGCGAGAAGATAAGCATGTGCTGGCACGCTACGGACGCGGTTCCGCCAAACATCTCGGCGACGGTGCGCCGACCTGGAATGATCAGCTGTTGATCGCGCGACGACTGGTAGAAGCCGGTGTGCGCGTCGTCACGGTGGCGTATGGATTCTGGGACACGCACGGAAACAACTTTGCGCATTTGAAACAGCATTTGCCGACATTTGATGCAGGCATTTCCGCGCTGGTCGAAGACATCTATGCACGTGGCCTGGATCAGGATGTGTCGGTTGTTGTCTGGGGTGAGTTCGGGAGAACGCCAAAGATCAATGACAAAGCCGGACGCGACCACTGGGCTCCCGTGCAGTCAGCATTGTTTGCCGGTGGCGGCATGCAGGTCGGCCAGGTGATCGGTTCAACTGACAAGACAGCCGCCTACGCT
>JAYSPO010000764.1:0-1335 GCA_043722015.1 Candidatus Kuenenia sp.
ACGCCTACGGCTCGCCGTTAAACTAAAAAACTCCTGCACTAATGCTTACATCTGCGAGGCTTACTTCCCGGTCTTGTCGAGCTGAACCCATGAAATCTGCGTGATGAGTTGATTCAGTGACGCAAACGAGATGGCTGCGTTGGTGGCATGGTTGGGCTTCGCGTTCGCCGGAAATGTGGCGAGCGTGGCGTCACCCACCAGAAACACATTAAAGTCCTGCGACAGATTTTCGAAACCGGCCGTTGTCTTACAAAAACACATGTCTGTAGCATAACCCGTCAGCAGCACGTGCCGCACGCCCTGCGCTTTCAGGAAGTCTCGCAGCATGGCATAGCCCTCAGCGTCGTAGATGACAATGTCGTCCGGATGGACCTTCAGATCACTGGTCACCGGAATCGGCAGTTCCCAGAATCCCGCATTGTTGAACTTTGGACCGGCGTCCAGTCCCGGAAACTGTTTGAAGTAGTCGCTCACCGGCTGGTTTGCCGAAAGCGTCAGTTGCTCCGGAACAGGTTGCCCTTCGTACTTGAATCCATTCAGGACTTCATGCAGTTCGCGCCGTCCGGTTTCGGTCTCATCTTTCGTCGGTCGTCCACGTACGGAGCGATACAGTTTCTTCCGGACAGCGTCCTCCTTTCCCGGCAGGCTGTACATGACGCAGTTCACGTCGCTGCGCAGCTGGTTGAGGAACGGAGCGATCACTTCCTTTGTGTGCTTGCCTCCCAGATGATTCTTCGCAGGCGTGCAGAAGTCCGCACAGCCGGCTGGTTCGGGAGTTCGCCATCCCTGTCCGTCATCGATTCCCCACGGATGCACCATAATGACGGCCGTCGCTTTCGCGTCGAGACGGTTCGGCATCTCAATGATACCGCGAGCATTGTACGACCATCGCCAGGCTCGAACCGACAGACTGGCCTGCGGATCATCGACAAGAATCGGCGCTTCGTACCGAGTCAGGTCAGTCACCGGAGCCACATAATCAGGATAGTCGGCCAACAGCGGTGAAGGAGATTCCAGACGTTTGAGCTGGTTGGAATAGGTCCGCGCCCGAGGAACATCATCCGCCAGCGTTGCCCGATTGTTGCTGAGGAGCGCGCCGATGCAGCAGATGTTCCAAAGAAATCGCAAGTTCCGACTGTTCATCGCAAATGATCCGTGTGAAGGGGGGATTCCTGTAATCACCAATGCAGAGGTTCCTTCGTTGAACCGCGTGCCCATCGGGCCGCGCTTCGCTGCCAATCGCGGGGTTTGCCCACGCGGTTAAACGATATTATGCCAAACGACTTCTGCCGAGGCGAGTCGCCTTATTGTGCGTATTCCGGTGGCTCAGTTTCA
>JAYSPO010000765.1:0-28869 GCA_043722015.1 Candidatus Kuenenia sp.
TGCTGACGATCGACAAGCGATTTGCTTTCCCGAACAACTATCAGTGCCTTTATCCGAATTCGTTTCTTACCGCGGAGAAGCTGCATGCGGGGGCAATTGATTTTTTCCTGCCTCGCCAACGACCGATGGACAACGTCGAGTGGAGAATGGGCTCGCCACAGGAAGACGAGTTCGCGCTGTGTGTGACCAGCCTTAAATCACCGTGTATGGGCTGGATCTTTCCTCGGCAGCGAGACCACTACGACAAATACCTCACCATGCGGGACGTTTCAGCAGGCGAAGTCGCGGAATGGAAAGAGGCCTTCCTGTTATTCCTGAAGAAGATGGCTTTGCTCTACGGACGACCGTTGATTCTGAAGTCTCCACCGCACACCGCCCGCATCAGACTTCTGCTGCAAATGTTTCCGGACGCCAGGTTTGTGCATATCCACCGCAATCCGTATGACGTGTTTCATTCCACCCGAAAGATGCTGAAAGCGGTCGCAGAACTGCATCGTCTGCAACGCGCGCCAGCGGCGGAAGATCTGGATGACTGGATTCTGCGAATGTACCGGAAAATGTACGACGCATACTTTGAAGAACGCAGCTTGATTCCGGCGGGGCAGTTCTGTGAAGTGGGCTTTGAACAGCTGGAACAGGATCCCATCGGCCAGATTCGCGGAGTCTACGAAGCGCTGCAGCTTCCGGATTTCAGCGCGGTCAATCCGGAATTGCAGACGTACGTGAGTTCGATTGCCGACTATCGCAAAAATTCGTTCCCCGATCTTTCTGCAGAATTGCGACAACGCATTGCCAAAGACTGGCAGCGTTGCTTTGAGGAATGGGGGTATGCATGTCACTGATCGTTTCTCACGACGCATTTCAAACACTGGTTCGCACGTTCAGCGAAATCCCGGAACCCGATTCTGTGGATTTCCGGCGGACCGCACACCAGGAATTACCGGGTGAAGCAGGCTGCATCGCCGGTCATCCGGCGGAACGGACTGTTCGGGAATGCCCGTTTTTTTCTGGTCTGGTCATGCCCACAGCAGGTTCTTGCCGGAAATTTGCGGGAGTTGTCCTGTGCCGTGCATTGATTCATCCAACGAATTTCGCCACTGTTCGTAGTAGGATGGATATTCCTGTCCGTCGTCAGGCCGAGACACGCTGTCGAAGCGAAAATCACCGCCCTCTACTCGCGTTTTCCTCCCCAACATAAGTATCACCGAATGCGGATCTCGTTCTGTAGTCTGTCAAATTCAAAATCCGGCAACGGGCTTGTGTCGCTGCTGACTTTTTGTCTGGTCGGCGGTACGTTGGCTGGCTGCAACGGTCCTCCAGCTCCGGTCATTGACACCAGCAACCAGGCGAAAGAAAGCGTTGCCGATGAATGCCGCCGAAAGCTGAATTCCGTGATCAGTCGGATGCAGCCGGAATCTATGGCCATGCAGTCTCGCAAAGAATCCATTGCGGGTGGTCTGAATTCATGGATGTCCTCATGTGTCTCGGAAGAAGATCGCAAACTGACACTCAGTGAAGCCAACGCTTCCATGCTGACGGCCAGTATCCAGCGCGCCGCCGGTCAGCGGCGCTTCACGGAAAGCGATGTTAATTACATTCGCGACTGTCTGTTGCTCAGTCAGCTCACAGAATCACTCTGGAAACAGGCGGATGAAGAAAGCGGTGGGCAGGTCAGTTCGGATCTTGATCGAGTGCAGCGACTGTTCCAGCACGTGATCAGAAACGTGTCTCCGCTGCAGGCCGATGAAACTCGACTTCCGCTGGGAATGTACGAAGTCATGCTCACCGGACGCGGTTCTGCTGAAGACCGCATCTGGATTCTTGTGGAAGCTTTGCGGCAGCGGCAGATTGATTCCGTGCTGTTGAAGGCGTCCACACCAGGCGATCCAATGGCAACCAGTATCAAGGATGCGGCTGATCTGCTGTTGTTAGTGATTATTGGAGAGAAAGCGTTGTTATTTGATCCGGTGCGATGCACGGCCGTACCTAAAGACGGTGATCTGTCCATTGTCGTAACGGATCCGGCAGATATCACTTTGATTGCTGAGACGGAACGCTGGAAGACGGCAACTCCGTTCGTCGTCGCCAACCCATCCGCGTTCGCTCCCAGAATGTTTCTGTTGCAGCAGCGTATGGAGGCTCAGGACGCCGCCACCATGTACGAAGAACTGGCAGGTGGCACCAGTGAAATTCGTCCGCTGGTGCAGCGACTTTCCGCAGTACTTGGAGCCGCATGGCCAGCCGGGACGTTCAAAGTCTGGGACATGCCGGAACAGCAGATTGCAGCAGCGGCAGCGTTGAACGAACAGCAGAAGGAGGAATACACGCTGCTGATGAGGCCGCTCGACAGCCCTTTCGAGCGGGAATCCATCAGCGTGGGAGATGCGTTGGATGATCCCGGTATCAATCAGGAAGAACTGACCGACGAACAGCGCCTGCAACGTCGTATTTTGGCGTTGGAAGAACGCTGGTCGCGCGTTGGAGCATCCAGTGACGAACTGTTCGGCAAACCTTCAAAGCGTTTGTTGCAAACCCGTGTGCGTCAGATTTCCGGCATCATGAATATCGACATGATTCAGGATTTGCAGCAGATTCGCCAGGCCAGTATGCAAACCGTGATTGAAGTGGAAGTGCCGGTCGATGGCAAGCGAGTCAGTCGCAGTGCAATTCCACTACCGGATATGATCAGGACCGTGCAGCAAAGCGCGCTGGGCGACACGCTCTATTGGACCTCTATGCTGCAACTGTCCCGAAATGACGTCGGCGCCGCGATAGCTATATTACGTAACTATCGAATTCAATATCCGGACGGTCCGACGGCGTTTTCGTCGATGATGAACGAAGCCGATGCGCTCATCGCACACGCGAATATCGCCGACGCGATCAGAGTGCTCAAGCAGGCCGATGTGGAGCAAAACCCCGAACAGGTCCGCGCCCATTGGTGGCTGACACGCCTGGAAGCGGCGAAGTAGAATCGTCCGACGAATGTCCGGAGAGCGGCATGCGTCAGCGTGCCGGTACGATGCGGTTCCGGCGTCTGACTTGTCGCGTCTCCATTCGCAATGTACCGCTGGGCGGACGCCACACCGCTCGCCAGTGGCACTCTTGATCACTTTTCAAGTGACTGCTGCAGCATTGTCAGGGCCTGCCAGAGATTGGCCTGCGTCCACAGCAGTGGCGTAATGTCGTTGGGAATCCATACGCCTTTTTCGCAGAAGTATGACTCCGGGCAGCGATACTGTGGAAACCGACTTTGGGCCGGTGTCAACTGCGACAACGCTCGACGAGTCGCTTCAATCTGGAGTTGCAGCGAAGCGGGGTCATCGTCGGCGAGATACCGTTGTCCGTGAATGCAGGCGATGATCGGATCGAAGATGCACCATTGAGCTTCCATGCCGGGTATCAGCAGTTTGTCCCGTGCGTCCAGGCCATCGCTGAAATCTGCTGTCCTCGCGTCGGCAGTCAACAATGTGCGATAGTCCGCACACCAATAGGAATCACCCGGGTAGCGACGAATGCCGTACGGTCCCTGCAACTGCGTCTTTACATCGGCAAGGATACTGTCCTCAAGAGTTCGATCTCGCAATATGTTGAGCGGATAAATCAGAAACAGCAGCGCCGCATCATAACGGCGATTCTGCAGAGGATCTGGCTGGATACATTCTGCAGGAAGAATTTCGTGGAGAGCCTTGCGACACTTGATCAAGAGGCCATCGACACCCTTCATCGTAATGGGATGACTTACCTTCGCCAGATGTTCGGTCACAGCTGTCTGCTGCATCAGTTCACGCAGTAACGACAGTCCGGCCACAACGCAGCCAATGCTGGAAGCCGCAACTTTGCGTACTTCTTCCCAATGGCCACTGTCTTCATCCTGCCAGACTTCGACGACTTGCCAGAATCGCACCAACTGAGCCAGTAAAGCCCAGTCAACGTCATCGATCGCCAGATCCCCGCGAATGACCAGTTGACATGCAAGCCACAGAAAGTATCCCAGTGCGTCGTTTTGAGCGTGAGACCATTTTTCGGAGTTCTCGGTCAGATGCGTGCCGTTGAAACGAATATGAGGCCGATTCATCGGATCTGAAGGATCAGTTTTCCCGTCAATGATGTCTGTGAATCGATGGCGGTACTTGGCAAAGAACGCAGTCAGCGACTGAATGCAAGCTCGAGGAATTGCAGCATCGTTGAGCACTGCCAGATGTGCCCATGCGATCTGGATGTTGTCGCGAACCCAAACGTTGTGGTATCCCGACAACTCAAAATCGCCACCCTCCCCTGCGGCAGCGGAGAAGAGTCCATTCGGCAGCGTCGGGAACAGAAATGTCCCCTGGTGTTCCAGAAACTGCGTCAACTCACGCACGTCTTTCGCGGCTGTTGATTTCTGAATCCAGTCCACCGGTGCTGTTTTCGACCAATCCATTGTCATTTGTGTCCTACGTTTGTGGTTCGCATCGTGCCTTGGTTCTTAACGACTAATCGGACTGTTCGTCTTTCTCATCGAAGACCCCATCCGGCCTGGGGACTAGTGCCCCGTCAATCGCGTATTGATGTGTGCCACTGGCTCTGCCAGTGCTTCCTGGAAATGCGGCGCACTGGCAGAACCAGTGGCACACAACCCATCAATCCAATGCTGACAGAGCACTAACCCACCATCTACTTCACCCACGGCACGAGGCCGTTGGAATCGAAAGTCAAACATTCGTCCTAACCAGCGGTATTCTGATCAAATCCTGGATTTCCTGCACTGCCGAATCTGACACTCTCACGAAAGTGGAATGGGCCAGTTCCAGCCTGATGAGAAACCTCCGTCCACGTAGAGTGTCTGACCTGTCATGAATGCCGACGCTTTTGCGGCGAGAAAAATGGCCGTGCCAATCATGTCCTCGGGCTGGCCAAGTCGTCCGAGAGGCGCATTGGTTTCGTTCCATGCCTGCATCGTGGGATCTGACCAGAGTTTCCTGGTGAGATCCGTCAGTACAAAACCCGGCGCAAGGCTGTTGACGCGAATACCGTGACGACCCCATTCCAGCGCAAGTCCGCGCGTCATACCCTGCATCCCGAACTTGCTCATCGCATAAGGCAGCACGCCCTTAAGCGGCATCCATGTGTTCAGTGATTCGACGTTGATCTGTATACCGGAACGGCGCTCGATCATGTGCCGTCCGACTTCCAGCGACATCAGAAAAGCACCACGCAGATTTGTGTCGAGCACAAAATCGTAATCGGCGGCCGTGAATGTTTCCGCTCGCTGTCGGCGATTGACTCCGGCAACGTTGATCAGTGTATCGATGTGTACCAGTTGATGGATCGCTGCCACGACTGTGGATTTGATCTGTTCCGGATCACTGACGTCACAGGTCAGGCCGGTCACAGCCATCCCGGCCAAATTCATTTCTTTCACGGCCGTTTCGACTGATTCCTGACTGCGGCTGCAGATCATGACCTTCGCCCCGCGTGCGGCAAATCCTTCTGCAATCGCTCGCCCAATGCCTCGACTGCCACCGGTGATCAGAACATGCTGTCCTGAAACTGAAAAAAGTTGATCGGACACAATATGATTCCTTTTCTGGTATTCGACACACGTCGCGTGAAAAATGATCGCCACTCTGCGACGATGGGGGTCATGGAAATGGGGTCAGGAACCAATAGTGCGGAGCACCCTTTGGGCCATTTGGCTATTGGTTCCTGACCCCTTTTCCAGACGAGCAGTATTCTGAACATTCCGGGGCTCTGATTCAAAGCACTTTTTCATGCATCAGTACATCGCGGGTTTTGGTTACTTCGTCATGATTTTCCTGGCGTGGCTGATGAGTTCCCACAAGCAGCGTTTTCCGTGGCGCGTGGTGCTCGGAGGAACGATACTGCAGGTTGTGTTCGCGTGGCTCACAATCAAGACCGAACCAGGACGCAGGTTCTTCGAAGGGGCCGGTGCGTGCTTCAACACGCTGATGGATTTCGTGGATGAAGGGAATGTTCGGGTTTTTGGCGAAAGCTTTCGCGACCACTATTTCGCCTTCAAGGTGCTGCCCACGATTATCTTTTTCTCAGCCCTGATGTCGGTCTTGTACCACCTGGGAGTGATGCAGTTCATTGTCCGCATCCTGGGCTATGTCATGCAGGTCACGCTCGGAACATCGGGAGCAGAAAGCCTTTCGGCGTCTGCTAATATCTTTGTCGGGCAGACAGAAGCACCACTGGTTGTACGACCGTACGTTGCACGGATGACACGTTCCGAACTGATGGCCGTCATGGTCGGAGGCTTCGCAACAGTGGCAGGGGGCGTGATGGCGCTGTATGTTGGCTGGGGGATTGATGCCGGACATCTGATGACGGCATCTGTCATTTCCGCGCCCGCCGGACTGTTGATCGCCAAGGTATTGCAGCCGGAAGTGGACACGCCGGAAACACTGGGTGTTTCAAAGCACTCCATGCCGCGAGAAACATCAAACCTGATTGAAGCGGCGACTACCGGAGCGGCCGACGGTCTTAAGCTGGCACTCAATGTCGGTGCGATGCTGCTGGCATTTTTCGGGCTCATCGCGATGCTCGATTACGGCCTGACGCACGGATCCGCGTGGGTGTTTGAGTTGCTGGGACATCAGGACTGGCAACCGCTGACTATGGCGCGAATTCTGGGAATCACCTTTTCGCCCATCGCGTGGCTCATGGGAGTTGAATGGAAAGAGTGTTCGTCCGTCGGCCAGTTATTGGGCGTCAAGATGGTGGCTACAGAACTGGTCGCGTATGCACAACTGGATGTGATGATGGGCGATGTTCAGACCGGCATCGCGCCGACATTGTCGAAGCGTGCCATCATCATTTCGACATACGCACTGTGCGGATTTTCCAACTTTGCATCGATCGGCATTCAGATCGGCGGTATCGGAGCCATCGCCCCGGAGCGCCGCACGGATTTGACGCAGTTGGGAATGCGGGCCATGCTGGGCGGAACTCTCGCGTGCTGCATGACAGCATGTATTGCCGGGATTCTGATTGAGTGAAGCGACAGCTGCGGTGCAATCAACTATGAGGGGCAAGGCGCTAACGGTCCGTTGATTTAATCGTTTAACGGCAAGCCGCAGGCGTCGGCGCAAGCAGTAGCTGTCGCCTACGGCTTGCCGTTAAACGAAAACTCATCCACATGCTTTAATCAACAACTCGCCAGCCGCCGGTGTTTCAGAAACAGGTACCGGTGGCTAGCGCCATTCCACTCACGGGAGCAGGCCACGTTCACGCAGTTCCTGAATATTGCCAGGGGCACTTGAAAGAATTCTTTCCGAGGCGTATCGAAACACGGCGAACCCGGCAAGGGCGGCGGGGGCGGACAGGATCGCGACGCGGTCCTCTTCTTCATCGTCCAGTTGACGATTCAATCGCGTCACGGCTTCTTCGACGGTGTCGGTAACAATTTTTTCCGGCCCGGATTCGTTACTCAGCTTCAGGTTGGAAAACGCGGCGGTGCGGGACATCAGGAATTCAATCAGCCCGGACTCTTCATGTTCGTCGAAGAAATTCCGCAGTTCCGGGTGCATCGTATCCGGAGTAATGATTCTCGCTCGGGTCACGGTGACGTTGCCACGCCGCACTTTGACCATGGCTGCCTTTCCCGCTGCACCTTTGGCGGAAGACGTCACCAGATAATATGGCAGATCAGAATCGCCAAAAGTGAACAAACCTAACTCGACTGCTCGCTCAATGCGCACGGCGTTCCAGGTGGATCGGAATCGTTGAAACTGTTCAAACTCATCGAACATCGAAATAAGGGCCTTTTGTCAAAATTCCGGATTGCCTGCTGT
Organism: Candidatus Kuenenia sp.; assembly: GCA_043722015.1. GTDB lineage: Bacteria > Planctomycetota > Planctomycetia > Planctomycetales > Planctomycetaceae > SXXK01. The sequence goes on from JAYSPO010000765.1 coordinate 7,800, forward strand.
GCGATACGACCACCGAATCATGAATGTTCGCGTGTAAAGCCATAAAGTCAAACTTCCGGTCAAATTATCCCTGAACGGGTGTAGTCGTCATGGTATCTTTGAAGATCTGATCCCACTTGCTGAAGGGAAGATTGCGCGTCAGCAGCACGCTGCCGCATACGGAGCGGTGAGGGCTACTTTGCGTTCACCAGTTGCGACAGTGGCACGACTTTGACGTTTCTGGCCAGCGAATAGCGTTGCTCGCCGGGGTAGACGACATAGAGTTCGTCAAGCTTCAAATCCGTCAGGGCAATTCGCATCGAGGAAGTGAGCGTGGGGGCGTCTGCTCGTTTGCATTCGACGCCAATCCGGCGACCGCGTTTGAACAGCAAAAGGTCTAACTCTGCTCCGTTGTGGGTCGCCCAGAAGTATGCCTCGTCCGGGCTCAGCGCCTTGAGGACTTCTTCGACCGCGTAGCCTTCCCAGGACGCGCCGACTTTCGGGTGATGTTCCAGGTCGCGTTGATTCGTGATGCCCAGCAGCGAGTGCAGCAGGCCGCTGTCTCGCACGTAGACTTTCGGCGCTTTGACCTGGCGTTTGCCAAGGTTCTCGAACCACGGTGGCAACTGCCGCACCATGAACACTCCCGACAGCAGGTCCAGGTAGCGGCGTACGGTGGACTCATTGACGGCGAGGGCGCGAGCCAGCTCGGCGGCGTTCCAAATCTGGCCGTGGTAGTGGGCCAGCATGTTCCAAAACCGACGCAGTGCCACGGCGGGAATCGTCACGCCAAGTTGCGGCAGATCACGTTCCAGAAATGTTTGAAGGAACTGCCGTCGCCACACGGCTGAATTGGATTCCGTCTTTGCCGTGAAGGACAGCGGAAACCCTCCACGCAACCAGTGCCGGGTTTGCAACGCCGCTCCCACGTCGGCCAGCCGAAAACCCTCCAGGGGGATTGTCTCCAAACGGCCTGCAAGCGTTTCGGAAGACTGTTGCAACAAATCCGGCGAGGCACTCCCCAAAATCAGAAAACGCGAGGGAAGCGGCTTTCGGTCGGCCAGCACGCGCAGCAGTGGGAACAGATCGGGGCGTCGCTGCACTTCGTCGATCACGACGAGTCCCTTGAGGGGACGCAGGGCGGTATCCGGTTCTGAAAGTCGGGCGAGACTGAGCGGATCTTCCAGATCGAAATAATTGAGCGAATTGGCTGCCACAAACTGCCTCGCCAGTGTCGTCTTTCCACTCTGACGCGGGCCAAGCAACGCGACAATCCGGCTACGCTTCAACGCGGCCTGCACCAGTTTCAAGTCTGTCAGTCGTTCAATCATGCCTGAATCATGTACCATGAAAATCCCGCTGTCAATGCCGCATTTGCATGGTTCCTGATGGGTGCCGATCTCTTGGTCGGCTTTGACTGACTCGTACGTTTTCTGAAACTTAGCGAAAGACTTCGGCAAACTGTTCCGTGAGGTTGCCGGTCAGCCTCAGCGAATTCACGAACATCGTTCGAAGACCCATAGACGCAGCGGAAGGCAAACTCATCCCGCAGCCATTCGCGATACTGTACGGCGGTCGCGTATCCCTGCGGGCCATGTCGGCGACGATGAGAGTGGGCCGGATACTGGAAGGCATTCACGCCAATCATTGTGCGGTTTTCTGCTGAGCAACCTTCTGTTCCAATCCAAGAACCAGCAACTCCAGGATTTCGTTACGAGACCCTGCCATGTGATCGCCGTGCTGCTCGCCGTCCTGTTGCAACACCTTGAGTTCCCGCTTCTCCGCAGCCGTTAACCCACCGTCGTATTTCTTGTTGATGAGCTCCATGCGGCGACCGTTCTTCTCGTCCGTCCAGCCGGTTTCCGTGGCCGGAACGCTCTCCGCCGAGATCTGTCGAGCCATGTATTCGAGAAGCGGACGGAACCGTTCACCCAAACGCTCGGACAGAATGATAAGGTTTCCACGCGGCGTCCGCACGTCAGCGATGTCGCTTCGGCCTTCGGCCACTGAAGCAAACTGTTTTTCAAGGGTGGAAGTGTTCATGGCAGCAGTATAGCACAGTAGCGGAGTTTGCCGATACGAGAAGTCATGGAACCAGCGAAAAGGAATCTGTTTTTCTTTGAACAGTGTTGTCGTCGAAATCGTCATTGGAAACCCGCGACGTCCCGTCGTGCTTGCGGGCACGAACACACCGGGACGTGCGTCGAGATTGGAGTTGTGGGGAGTCGATGTGTTGACTCGAACTGCCCAAGGCGGATCGCCTTGGAGTGGCCCGCTCCGAGTGGATCAGGCAGCGCGGGCCTGCGTGGTGCGGGCAAACGTCGCGGGCGACGATAGTCAGCCACGACAGGAAGGTCTGACAGCCGCGTCGGTCGCTCGTCACGAGTGCCAGCGTGTCGATAGTTCCCCCCGTCGCGGCGAAGGCCGAAACGTTTGCCCCTCGGAGCGGAAATCACAAAAGGTGTCAGGAACGAATGGCACTGTCGTGGTTATGAAAATGAGCCATCCGTGTTGAGTTTGGGTATGTTACATTCGACTTGGAATCGCAATTGCAACCTCACATCCGGTGCATCCCTCCCACATTTCTGTCGTGACAGTGCCATTCGTGTCAGGAACCGTTTCCACTGAAATTGGCATATTCGGTTCGCTGACACCTTTGTTGTCTCTGAAGCGTCGTAGTTTCGTCTGAGTCATCGAAACACGGTCTGGAATTCGCCAACAGGGCACTCCAGTATTGGCATTTCGATTTTGCAGATGCTTTCGAATCATGAATGCACAAGCCCAACGCACTGGCATAGCCGGTGGCACACAGTATTTGTTGTCACTGCCAGTGCCAACCTGGCGCAGCACTTCCTGCGATTTTTGAGACACTCGCGACTTGCGGCGGTGGCTGGCTGGACATGCAATCGTGCGTTGCCGAACGTATCCCCATGACATCGATCGCCGTCGCCCGAAACGTTTGCTATCAGTACGGAACTCGTACCGCGCTGGATGACGTGTCGTTTTCCGTTGCTACCGGGATGCTCTTTGGGCTGCTGGGGCCAAACGGGTCCGGTAAAACGACACTCTTTCGTCTGTTAGCAACCTTAATCCCGATGCAGTCGGGCGAACTGTCGGTCTGCGGGTTCGACGTGACGACGCAGCAGTCTTCAGTTCGCAGACAGCTGGGCGTCACGTTTCAGTCGCCCGCAGTGGATGTGAGGCTCACCGTTGCAGAAAACCTCAGGTGTCACGGCAGCATTTATGGCTTGTCTGGTGCAACGCTGAACAACCGCGTGTCAGAGATGCTGAAGCAATTTGGAATCGTCGATCGTCGGCACACGATCGTGGGCACGCTCTCCGGAGGACTCAAACGTCGCGTCGAACTTGCCAAAGGAATGATGCATGATCCCAAAGTGTTGCTGCTGGATGAACCAACCAGCGGACTGGACCCACGTGCCCGGCAGGAATTCTGGGAACTTGTGACTGCCCAGCAGAAGACGCAGGGAACCACGATCATTGTTGCCACGCATCTGATGCCGGAAGCCGAACTCTGTGACCGTGTGCTGCTGCTGGATCGCGGTCGCACGGTGGCTGAGGGTACTCCGATGGAATTGCAGAGTCGACTGGATGGGGAGCGCCTGACGGTGCGTCTGCGTAATGCTGGGCACCATCTGGTTTCGTTGCGGACGATGGTCGGTGGCAATGCTGAGTTGCAAGGTGATCGCATCACACTTCGGGCAAGCAATCCTGCCGAGCAGATCCGTGAGATCATCCAAATGTTTGGCGATTCGATAATCAGTCTGGAACTCACTCGCCCGTCGCTCGAAGACGTGTTTCTGGATCTCACTGGTGGATCGCTTTCACAGACCGGAGACACCAATGTCCAGTGACCCTGCTCAATTCAATGCCGTCGTGGCGCTGACAAAGCGGGAATTGATTCGCTTTCTGCGACAGCGGACGCGCGTGATTGGTGCCGTAGGCCAGCCGATCATCTTCTGGATTCTGTTCGGTGCGGGACTGCGGAGTTCGTTCACAGCACCGTCGTGGGCCGATGGTTTGTCGCATACCGTCAGCTATCAGGAATACTTCCTGCCCGGTGTCGCGGCACTGATCGTACTCTTCACGGCCATCTTTTCCACGATCTCAATTATCGAAGACCGCCGTGAAGGATTTCTGCAGGGAGTTCTGGTGGCTCCGGTTTCGCGGTTGTCGATTGTGCTGAGCAAGCTGACCGCCGGCACATTGCTCGCAATTCTGCAGGCTGGTTTATTCCTGCTGATCGGACCGCTGATTTCGGCGATCGGAATTGGTTCACCGATCGAGGTGACCTGGTCAGTGACTCGAATGCTGATGGCGACCGGCTTCCTGGTGCTGATTGCTGCCGAATTGACGGCGTTGGGATTTATCATCGCATGGCCCATGAATTCAACTCAGGGATTTCACGCGGTGATGAGTATTTTCCTGATGCCGATGTGGCTGGTGTCCGGCGCATTTTTTCCTGGCGGCGATTCCGGCTGGCTGTATTGGCTCATCCGTGCCAATCCGCTCACATACGGCGTGGCCGGACTGCGGCGTTTGTTGTATGACTCGGCGCTGCCGGTGACGGCGGAATTGCCATCCATGCTGGCGTGTGTTTCCGTCACCGTGATCGCAACTGTGACGCTGACGTTTCTGTCGGCCTGGTTGGTGTCGCGCCGCAGCGTGCATAACGTGGCGTAACTTTGTGAATCTGTAGGGTGTGACAAGCGCCAGCGCAGGCACACCATGTCTGTGATTCGCTGTGCCTGCGCGTTGCTTGTCACACCCTACAAGTTGCGCATCGTCAATAATTGGCCGACCGGGGGATGATTTGTGGTTTGAGTCGCAATTTCTGCATGGCATCATTAACATTCGCGGCAATCCTGCAAGAGTTTTCTGCACGAAAGGCGTTCCTGTGATTTCACTTCCCGCTCATATCGCTCGACGGACATTCTTACGAAATTCGGGTGTCGGTCTGGGTTCGATGGCTCTGACGTCACTGTTGGCCGGACGGAATTTTGCGGCGCAGGATGCGACGGGACCGCATTGGAACGGTGTTCTCAATCCTCCGCATTTTGCGCCGCGAGCGAAACGAATTATCTGGCTCTACATGGCCGGCGGAATGACGCACATCGACACGTTCGACAACAAACCGAAGTTGACAGAATTGAACGGCAAGGAAATGCCGGAATCTGTCACGAAAGGCCAGCAGATCGCGCAGCTTCAGGGCCAGAAACTGAATTGCTTCGCGCCTCAGCATCCGTTTAAACAATGGGGACAATCCGGGCAGTCGATTGCTGAGATCTGGCCGATGCTTGGCGAAAAATGTGCAGACGATATCTGCATCGTCCGTTCGCTGCACACCGATGCCATCAATCACGATCCGGCCCATACGTTTATGAACACAGGCACGATGACGGCAGGACGACCGGCGATGGGTTCATGGCTGTTGTACGGACTTGGGTCAGAATCCGAAAGTCTGCCGGGGTTCGTCGTGATGGTGTCCACCGGAGGATTTGGACAGAAACAGCCGATCGCGGCGCGACAATGGCATTCCGGCTTTCTGCCCGGCCAGTTTCAGGGAGTGGAATTTCGCGGCACAGGCGATCCGGTTTTGTATGTCGGTAATCCAAAAGGCGTGACACCGCAACAACAGCGCGACGTCGTGGATGCGGTGCAGAAGTTGAATGGCATCGCAGACAATCGCTACCATGACCCGGAAATCGCGACGCGTATCAGTCAGTACGAACTGGCGTTTCGAATGCAGTCAAGCGTACCTGATCTCATGGATGTGAGCCAGGAGCCGGATCACATCTTTGACTTATACGGGACAAAGGGCGGCGACGGTTCGTTCGCCTCCAACTGTCTCCTGGCACGTCGCCTGGCCGAACGTGGTACGCGATTTATTCAGTTGTATCATCGAGACTGGGATCATCACGGTTCTGTCAAAGAGCATTCTGCCGGCACGGCCAAAGAAGTCGATCAGGGGGTCGCAGCACTCATCACCGATTTGAAGCAGCGAGATATGCTGAAAGACACGATCATTGTATTCGGTTCGGAATTCGGCCGCACGCCGATGGCTCAGGGAAATGGGCGAGACCATCATCTGGCAGGCTTTACGATGTGGTTTGCCGGCGGTGGCTTCAAACCAGGTTTCAGCTATGGTGCCACAGACGAACTGGGGTATCACGCCGTCGAAAATCGAGTCTCTGTGCATGACGTTCATGCCACGCTTCTGCATCAGATGGGCATCGATCACGCTCGGTTCACCTACAAATTCCAAGGGCTGGATTCGAAGCTCACAGGCGTTGAAGAAGCGAATGTGATTCAGGAACTGCTGGTCTGACAATCGGGAACATGGTGTGGCTGTTTTGCACGAATCCCGAAGTTTTTCGAGATCTGGCTCCCGTTGAGTTGTGAAAGTTGGCGTTGGTGGTTGCAATCCTTTTTCGGATAAGCCTGCGCTTTGTACTACGAACGTTCAAAATCTTCGCGCGGCGCGCAAATTCGGCAAAAAAGACCGGGGAACACTGATCGGCGCTGATCTTCACTGATGGTGCAATTGGCGTAGATCAGCGGCGATTAGTGTTCCATGCGTTTGTCATTTTGGGTTGCGGGCGAAGCCCGCGCTGGGCAGATCGATGTCAAAACAGAGCAAACCTATGTCGATGTGTCATTGTCGATCTGTTTCTGTGATTTCAGGAAACACGGTACTTCGCCTCGGGCTGTCGCTCGTTTTCCTGTCGGCCTTGCTGCTGATTTCTGCTGAATGCGTCTGCGGCGATGAACCTTCCTCTGCGGCGCAGCCTGAGCTGACGCTCCGCATGAACGCCGGTGGAATCGGGCGACACGTTTCGAATCGCTGGGGGATGACCAAGGCGGTGGTCACGAATGAAGGGACTGAAACGCAAACGGCGTTGATCGTGGTCACACCGGAAGGCAGCGGAGGACTTCAGTATGCAAAGAAATTTGCCGTCCCGGCCAGATCGACTTTCGAAACCTCATGGCCTGTGCGTGTAGGCAGCGTGGATACGCCTATCAGCGATTTTGCATTTCTGATGTTCCCGAACGGGGCTGAGGACGGTCTCATTCACAGAAGCAGGCAGGATGAGTTCATTCCGACATATGCCGGGCTGATTGCGCCAAATCCCTTGCTTGGCCTGACGGGATTTCTGGCTGACGCCGATGAACCGCCGGAACACCTGGATTCAACGCTGGATCTGCTCAGACTCATGTCGTACTCGCGGCGCCTGGAGCAGAACGTCATCATCATCAAGCCGACAGATCTGACTTCGCACGGAGAGTGCCTGGAACCGCTCGATCAACTGACCGTCACCTCTTCAGATCTCCTCCACTATCCGGATGCGATCGACTCCATTCGCGCGTGGCTGCAGCGCGGCGGACGCTTATGGATTCGTCTGGACCGGACCGGAATCGATGTCGCGAATGGACTGCTGGACGATGCACTTCCCCTCTCTGTCGTGGGTGAGACGACGACGAATTCGGTGCTGCTGACGCTCAATCCTGACTACCGTCAACAGTCATACAGAACGCGGGAAGTGGAACGCACGTTCGATGAACCCATCCGCTATGTGCGAGTCGTCCAGGATGGTGGTGAGGTCTTCTGGAACATCGATGGCTGGCCGGTTGCGATGCGGATTTCCGTTGGTCGCGGCACCGTCGTGGTCACCACGGTAGACTCATCCGTGTTCTGTTTGCCTCTTTTCCGGGCCCGGGAAGACGCACCCGAGTTTCAATTGATTCCGTCCGCAGAACCTATGCAGATCGCGTTGTTCGGCAACCGCCAGGAACCCATGTTGCGGCAGATTTCAGTGACCGAACAAGCCGCGAGCGTCATCGGCTATCGAATCCCATCGCGTTTTACGGCAATTGGTCTGACACTCTGTTTTCCAGCATTATTATTGGTTGTGGGAGTCTGGTTGCAGCGTCGCGAACAAGGTGAGCGTCTCATTCTACTGCTGCCGTTGATTGCGATTCTGGCAGCAATTCCGGCAGTTGGACTAGGTTCGGTCGGGCGTGGTGTGGCTCCGAAGACCGTCATTGAAACCGCGTTGGTGCAATCCGTGCCGGGTTCAAAACGGCTGGTGTCCGACGGTTATGCATCGGTGTTCGACTTTGGGTCCGAAGCACTCAATATTTCCGGTACGGAAGGCACGATCGTGGAGGTGGATACTGATCCGACGAACCGCAGTTACCGACGACTTGTGTGGACCGGCGTGGACATCAGCCACTGGGAAGGCCTTAAACAACCCGACGGCATCCGGACGTTCTCCGAACGATCGCTGGAGACTCTGCAGCATCCGTTGTCGGTCACAGCCACGTTTGATGAAAATGGTGTCGTAGGAAGACTGGATGCAGGTGGGTTGTCTGAGACCGGTGACTTAATCATTGCCGGGATCAGTCCGGATCGTATGAGTCTGACACTTGACGCCTCAGGTCAATTCCGAGGCACGCCGCAGGATGTGCTGAGTGTCGGAAATTTTTCCGGTCGCATGTTGGTTTCTGATCAGCAGCGACGCCGAGCGGAGGTGTATGCTTCGGTTTTCGATAATTTGACAAGCATTGAGGCATTTCCGCAGGCCCCCAGTCTGCTGTTCTGGGCTCAATCGAAGCGTCAGATGCTGAATATCGGCGATTCCGACGCGCGTCGGGAACGTTCGCTGCTGGTCGTGCATCCTTTGCGGATGGAGCAACCGAAGATCGGTACTCGGATCACGATTCCGTCACCGTTCATTTCGCTCCGCACAATACAGGATTCCGAAGGGATCGGGTTTAGTTCAATCTTCGATAACGGAAAACGCCAGTGGTCAAAGACAGAGGCCAGCAGTCGATCGTTCATGCAGTTTCAAATCCCCGCAGTGTGTCTTCCATTCGAAGTGGACACTGCCGAACTCGAATTGTTCATTCGCGCTGGTTCGCGAACGGTCACTGTGACTGCGGGCAGCTTTGAATCTCAGACGGTTGTGAAAAGCCTGCTCAGTCCACTTGGTGCCCAGTCAATTTCCCTTCCTGCGGACCTGATCCGCGAGTCGTGCCGTGAAGGCAGGTTGTATGTTTCGTTGAATGTCAGTGATCTGAATAAATCACAGCATGATGCTGACGGCGAGGAAGTCTCAGAGACTCAAAACGACTATTGGGAAATATCGCGTCTGGGACTGACGCTGACCGGCAGACGAACGGCTTCAGATCCCTGAACCGGCGGTGTCCCGAATCGCCTCACCGGGAGCATTGGAATCCAGCAGACTTTCTCGTTCCCCTCGACTCCTTCAACAGATGTTTTACGAACCATGACCGACCAGACTCCTGTCGTTGAAATCCGTGACCTTTCGAAACACTATGGTGAGTTCGTGGCGCTGGATAATCTGTCGCTGTCGCTGAATCGCGGCAGTATCCTGGGCTTTATCGGACCCAACGGGGCTGGTAAAACGACGACCATTCGAATCCTGGTCGGGTTGTCGCGACCGACGTCAGGTGTCGCAAAAATTGCCGGCGCGGATTGCGTGCGGGATCTTGCCAAAGTGCGACGGCTGGTCGGCTACATGCCGGACAAGTTCGGATCGTATGACAACATGCGGGTCCGGGAGTATCTCGACTTCTTCGGTGCGGCTTTCGGGATTCCGCGTAAGGAACGCCGCAACCGCATTGCCGAGGTAATGGAACTGACCAACTCGACATGGATGCAGGATCGTTACGTTGAGAGCCTGAGTCACGGCATGCAGCAACGGGTGGGGATCGCACGCACTTTGCTGCACAAACCGCAGGTTCTGATTCTGGATGAACCGGCGAACGGTCTGGACCCTGAAGCCCGGATCGAGATGCGAAATATTCTGCTGCGTCTGGCATCCGAAGGGAAAACACTGATCGTGACCAGTCACATTCTTCCTGAGCTGTCACGAATCTGTGACAAGGTTGCGATCGTCGCTGGTGGCAAGTTGCGGGCGTTTGGCACGCTGCAGGAAGTCACGCGGGAACTTTCTCAACTGCGAACGATGGAGATTCAGTTTCTGACAGCGGCGGGACTGACACAGATCGGCGACAAATTGAAAAGAATCCTGGAGCCGACGGCTGAAGTCACGGTGTCGGAAACAGAGTTCATAATTCGCTGTCGCACAGCGGCGTCCGACGAAGCCATGGCTGACGTGCTGCGACAACTGATTGTGGCGGGCGATAAGGTCGCGCAATTCCGTGAAGTCGCTGGTGATCTGGAAGAAGCGTTTGTCTCGGCCGCACGCGTGGCTGAAGCGGAACGCACGGGTCAGCCCACAGCGTCCGTGGCAGCGCCGACACTGCCGGCTCGGGAGGTGGCACGATGAACGGATGTCTTGTGATCATCGAACGCGAACTCCTGGGACTGTTGCGCAATCGCAGAACGCTGCTCATTCTGGTCACCACGGCAATTGCGTTTGCCGCAGTTGTCATTCTGAAGTGGCCGTCCAGCGGTGTCTCCGACCTGAACGGTCAGCAGGCACGCGAGACATGGCAGTGGCTGACGTATGCCATGTTGGGTGCAGCAATCCTCATCGTGCCCGTCTTTCCGTCCACATCCCTGGTCAATGAAGTACGCGGACGAACGCTGGAACTGCTGCTGAATTCTCCACTTTCGCGTGCATCGATCTACTTTGGTAAGGCCGGGGCGATGCTGGGTTTTGTGGTGCTGCTCCTGTTTGCGACCCTTCCGGCCATGGCCTGCTGTTTTTTGATGGGTGGGCTGACGCTGACGGATGTGCTGCGACTCTATGGATTCCTGCTGCTCGTCTGCACTCAACTGATCGTGATCGGAATTCTGGTTGGTACTTTCTGTCGCAGCACTGAAGCCGCTCTGCGCTGGAGTTACGGAGTCACGTTTGCGATAACCATCGTGCCGACCTTTCCCGATTTTTTCATGAAGGGCAGCGACAGCCCGATCGCCCGAGGTGCTGGATGGTTGAAGCTGATTTCCCCGATCCCGTCGCTCATGCAGATGTTGAACCAGGGATCGATCGGAGGTTCAGGGCTGACGGAAAATCGTCCGGTCCTGTTCTGGTATCTGGTGTTCACTGGATTAATGATTGTGATTGGCAGCATTGTCTGCATCATGCGTCTGAGCCACGCGCTGATCGATCGTTCGCGTTCTCAGGGAAGTATCACCGACGAACAGTCGTTGGGAATCCGGACCGCGCGACGAGTCCTCTATCTGGTCGATCCACAGCGACGATCAAAAGGGATTCCGTTGTTTCTGAATCCTGTGATGATCAAAGAGTTTCGCTGCCGTCAGTTTGGACGGTTGCACTGGTTGCTGCGGCTCATTGCCGGTTGTGCCGTGTTGTCGTTGATGCTGACACTCGCGTCCGCCGGCGGTGCCGAATCACGGGGTGTCCACTTTACGGGAGCCATCATCATTGTGCTGCAGGTGGCGTTGATCGTATTGCTCACGCCGGGACTTGCGGCAAGTATGATCGCAGGGGAAATGGAAAGCGGCAGCTGGAATCTGCTGCGCGTGACTCCGATGAGCGCTGGCAGAATTCTGAGTGGAAAACTCATCAGCGTCGTGCTGACACTCGCCTTGCTCCTGTGTGCGACGCTCCCGGGTTATGCCGTGATTATGCTCATTCAGCCTAACCTGCAGGCGCAGGTCAGGCAGGTGATTGTGAGCCTGATTCTTGCCGCATTGCTGTCAATGTTGATCAGCGCGACAGTGAGCAGCTTTTTCCGTTCGACAGCGGTGGCGACGACCGTGGCGTACGGCATCCTGATTTCATTATTTGCCGGGACGTTGCTGGTATGGGTCAATCTCGACGCCCCATTCGGCCATTCACTCGTGGAAAGCACGCTGCGACTGAATCCCCTGGCGGCCGCATTGAGCGCGATCGAAGCGGACGGGTTCCAGACGTTCAATCTGATTCCGTCTGCGTGGTGGATCAGCTCAATTCTCTGCAGTGTGCTGCTCCTGGTGTTGTACTTCCGGGTGCGTCGTTTGAGCCAGCCCGACTGATGCGTTTCTTAAATCGACTGGCTTTCGTGAGTTTCGCGATGACGTTTCAACCAAACCGAGTTCCCCGTGTCTGCCGTGTGTCACAGGCCTTTGCGCTGCTGATTTTCATGCTGCCCGTCGGCACGTCGGCTCAGGAGACGCTTGATCCGGATGGTGCCTATAAGCAGTTCGACACGGATGTACTGCAGAGCGAACTTCCGAATCCGGAATTCAGCCCGCATGGCCCTTTTCAGGGGCCCCTCGATGTTCCCCATATTGCGCGTTTCTCCCGACTGCCGATGCGCATGTTTCTTGAGCCACATCTGATTCCTCCTCGGAGCTTCCGAGAACTGGATTCACGATTTGTGCCATTCTTCGACAAGACGCTCCGCGAAGCCGATGATGATGAACTGCTGGAGACCGCAGCTCTCAGCTTGGCGCGAGTCGCTCATGAAAAACTACAGGATACCAGTGGTTCAGCTGATATCCTGTTGAAACATCTGGAATCGCATGCAAATCTGCGCGTGCGTTTTGCGTGTGCCCGAGCTCTCGTGAATGCCGATGCCACGCAATCCGCTACGGCCATCCTGCAGCTGAATGAACATGCCGATGACTCGCAGCGACTGTGGATCGACCCGGCACTTGCCCGCTGGAAAGTAACGGCGGCAGGCGACATCTGGAAACAACGACTCGCAGCCGGTTCTGAAACCACCGTCTCAGTGACGCTGGCCTGCGACGGACTGGCGGCACTGGGTGATGAACAGGCTTCGGATCTGTTGCGTTCTGTCCTGCACGACGATTTGCTGGCTTTCGAAAAGCGCAGAGCGGCGGCGAGTGCACTTTCGGTTGTGGCCCCGGACATGGCACTGACAGAATCAGAATCCCTGATTGAGGGCAATGTGCCGGATCGCCTGCTGGCAATCCAACTCTTGTCCGGCGCGAAGGCGGATGCACATGCCAGAATGTTCCCCCTGTGTGCGGATGCTTCAGATGGTGTCGCGTCTGCCGCATGGGCGTCCATGTTGCGCGTGAATCCGGATGCTCTCATTCCGGCATTACCAACGGGACGCGGTCATCGCGATGCCGTCATCCGCATGACCGCCGCTCACATCATGCGACGATTCCCCGATGTTGAAGGTTGCGGATGGCTGCATGAACAACTGAGCGACAGACATCTTGAAGTGCGAAACGTCGCGCGTGAGATGTCGTTTCGGGTAGCCGCAGAACAGCCTCAACTGCGGGATGGCATCATTGCGATGGCCAGCGACACTCTGGCGGAAAACCCCGAAGATTGGCAGGGGATTGAACAATGTCTGTTGCTGCTGGGACAACTTCGTGTGGCACAGTTTTCGGATCGCTGTGTTCCGCTGCTTGAACATCCCCGCAATGAAGTCCTCGTGACATCCGCATGGCTGATGCATTTGTATCCGGATGTTGCCGTGCGGGATGCAGTCCGAAAGCACTTGATGCGAAACGCAGAAATGCTTCAGAATTCCGCACTGATCCCCGCCGGAGCCGACATTGGGCTGCAGTCATCTTATCTCATTCAATATGCCGGTCTGGAACGTCTGAAAGATCTGCATGCATTTCTGGAGCCTGATTTCAGTAAGTCGGCACCCGGTGGAACCTTCAAACGGTCGGCGGCAATGTGGACACTGGGACTGTTCCATGAAAACGATCCTGACCCGGAGATTGTGAAATCTCTTCTGGGGCGGGTGGCGGACCGAGGCGGCATGATGCCTGAATCAGAACCAGTGCGTCGTATGTCAGCCATCGCCCTCGGGTTAATGCGTGCGAAGTCTGCAGTGCCAGGACTTCTGAAGGCCTATGAGATTGACCCCGGGAATTCCCTCATACCGGACAGCGCGCGATGGTCACTCGGAATGATTGGCGAACCACTGCTGGATCCATTGAAGGCCTACTCGCAGGCCGTCGGCGGTTGGCGGCTGAGTCCGCTGGATGATTGATGATTCAAATCTGCCATCTGATCGCAGGCAGAATTCTCCTCACCAGCTGAAAAAGGACTCGGCAACATCCGAGCCACCGTGACGATGCGCACCATCATAGTCGTGCAGTTCACACCCAGCTTCAACAGGATTCTGGCTCGATGCTTCTCCACGGTCTTCTCGCTGATTCCTGCGCTGATCGAAATAGATTTGTTCGTGCGGCCTTCATACACGAGGTTCAGGATTTCCAGTTCCCGCGCCCTCAGAGCACGCAATTGCTTTCGAGCGACTGTAATCTGATTGATCAAATGGTCGACCGCAGTTCTGTCGGATAGTACGCGAAAGCGAAGCAGTCGCCCGACGACCGCTCCGTCGGAGCTGCTGAACACGCATTGGACGGCAACCTGGATTCTTGTTTCATCATCCAGCAGCAGCTGAATGTTTTCCGAAACATCAATGGTGTGCATGTTGACGCGGAGGAAAAATTCTTCCGCAGGGACGCCTGTCACCTTGAACGCTCGCGCGAGAGCCCCTTGTGCAACAAGCCCTCCCGCCGCCACGGACGTAAGTTTCCAAAGACTGCAAAAGGGTTGCGAGCATCTTGCCGGATCAGACTGCTTCACCGGAAGAAAGCACCATGCCGATGGATCGCTCTCGCAGATCGCGTCGATGAGCGATGGATCTCCATGTGATATCGACGTGAGTTCGTACATTAACTTCAACCAGGATCTTGAGGAATCAAATGACCATTTGAATTCATCCGTGGTCTCAGTCCACGATTCCTGTCACCACTTGTGATCTTGTCTGCGGACGCGTACCTGATGAATTCCCGGGGCGGATCTTGCATGCGAGCGACATCGACTTAAACATGTTTCGCCGATCGAGGCCCGAAACTCAATTCAAATATGGTCTTTCTGAAGAACTCAGTAGGGTATATCCCCGTTAAATTCCTGAGCGGCGGTTATGTCTAATCGTCCCTTTGAATCATGACCACTGCGGAGACTGTACATTCAAGCATGCTCTTACTGAGTTGTTCTACCTGAAACGTAGCGAGCTTGCCGCCTTGCTGTCAGAGGCAGCAACTGTCAGTGGAACATCATTCTCTGGATTTTCTTCGTACTAAATTCATCAGCCAATCTCCAGGATGTAGAGAAAAAGCCACACGACGTGAGGAGATGTGGCCATATCGCCACAGTACGGACTGACTGCACCTGCGATCCTGCGGAGATCAGCATCTCCTGGAGTTCGCCGCCACAGCCTCGTTCTCAAAGTGTTAGAGTGAACTACTGCCGAGGCAACTCTCGTGCTGACTGTGTCGGCGCGTACCCAAAATACAGCAAAGCATTTCATGAATCCCCAAATCCGTCCTTCACAGAACTTCAAGAATCCCGTCGGTCTGCTGTTCCGCATGTTGATGTCCGGGCAACGAGCCGCCTATTCGACATTGATTCATGAGGCCATCCGGCTCGTGTCGCGACCATTGAACAGACTGCTCGCTGGTCGCGAACAACGTTTTGCTCAAACGGCCGTTTCTGAAGTTCCGCCGGTCATTCTGGTGGTAGGGGCTCCCCGCAGCGGTACGACACTGGTCTACCAGACGCTGGCCAGATACCTGGATGTCACCTACTTCAGCAACCTGACGTCGTTGTTTCCCGACGCGCCGCTGGCGGGAACAAAGATGTTTCGCTGGTTGCCACTTCGCCAGCCTGCGGACTTCCGGAATTTCTACGGTCAGACGGCTGGATTAGGTGGCCCAAACGACGGCTTCAGTGTCTGGAATCAATGGTTGGGTCACGATCGTTATGTTCCACGCACAGATCTGACGACCGACGAACAGCGTTCAATGGGACGTTTCTTTCGCGTCTGGTGTGCAGTCTTCGGCAAGCCGTTCCTCAACAAGAACAACCGCAACGCAGGATGTCTGAACCTGTTGTCGAAGGCGATTCCACAGGCCAGCTTTGTCGTTGTCCGCCGCCATCCTCTGCTCGTCGCTCAGTCACTCATTCATGCCCGAGAGCAGGTGCAGGGCGACAAGTCCGTTGGCTGGGGGCTGCACAGTCATTCGTCGGACATGACCGCCGATCCATTGGCCTATGTCGATGACGTCTGCGACCAGGTGCTTCAAATTGAAACTGAACTCGATGAGCAGTTGAAGCACATTCCTCAGAATCGAATCGTTGAGTTTACGTACGAGGGTTTCTGCGAAGCGCCGGATTCGACACTCCGCTGGATCGCGTCTCGCATTTCGGGCGTGCGACTGAAGGAGGATCTGGTTCAAAAAGAACTGCGGTCTTTTGAAGTGTCGGCCACCGTGACGTTGTCAGCACCTGAAAAGGAGCGGTTGTTGTCGCGCTTGCAGGCAGCGGGGAAATCGATCGCCGCTGTCCCGTAGCTTGACTCTCTGAGTCGAGACGTCCGGCCACGACGCCTGCAGACACAACACAACACAACACATCACAACACAGCTCAGCTCAGCTCAATAGGACAAGGCGTTACACGTGCATGCCACTGCAATGATGATTGACGCCGAGTGATACTCCAACAGACGGCTGGCGACAATCGCTCAGGACTCTCCTGGTGGGTTTTCGAAATTCGGCTGCGGCGGACGTCAGACGTTTGGTGAATTTGTTTATTCGGGCAATCCGAAGATTCGGCTTTGCTGTGCAGCGGCCGACTCGATCACGCGATAGCGTTTTCCGGGCTCCACAATTCCCAGATGCTGCCGTGTTCCGTCCGGCCAGCGGACATCGACAGCTGGGGGCTGACCCGCTGGAATTCCAAAGTGTGCTTCAGGTGCAAAAGAAGAAGCGTAGCTGCCACCTCCCTTCATGGATCGCCATTGTTTTCGCAATGCGGTTGAGGCGAACACGACCGCGCCGACCGGATGGCGCGCTGAACGGGTTCCGATCACTTCAATGTTCAGGAAACTGTCTTCCGAGCGCGAGGTATTGCTGAAGACCACGGCCGGCAGGTTGAGCTGGCTGACAACCATATCCGGTCTTCCGTCGCGATCGAGATCACCGGTCGAAAGCCCCCTGCCGTTGCGTGGGACCGTCAGATCCGGACTGTTTCCGCCGACGTCGATGAAATGAGTCCCGTTTTGATTTTCAAACAGCAGCATCCTCTGCAGATAAGGAGCATGACCGGGAAAATATTGCACATGACCGTTGGCCGTCAGTACATCTTCATCGCCATCCAGATCCACATCGCAAAACGCAGCGCCCCAGCCGACGAATTTACCCGCCACGGCGCTGATGCCGGTGACATCGCTCACATGCCGAAAAAATGAACCCGTCTGGTTCCGGTAGATTGCAAACGTTTCACGTTCGTAATTGGACACCCAGAGGTCTCCCAGACCATCGCCGTTGTAGTCGCCGAAATCAATGCTCATGCTGCCATCGGGAGTTCCGCGATCACTGACGCTGGTGCCACTGGCTTGTGAAACATCTGTAAAACCGTGTCCAGCATCATTCATCAGCAGAAAATTCGCCACCGTGTCATTCGAGACATAGATGTCGATGTCATGGTCCTGATCGATATCAGCCGCGAGCACCGCGAGTCCTTTCCCGCCCTTTGGCAACCCGAATGGCTGCGACTGGTTGAGAAATCCGCCGGCGCCGTCGCTGAGAAAGATCGCGTCATCCAGGCCCTCGAACTGACCTGGCGGACAGATATCCCTCGTCTTCCGGTCGGCAGCAAAGCACGCGGGGTTATTCTCGAACGACCAATTGACATAGTGCGCGACATAGACGTCGGGACACTGATCTCCGTTGAAGTCGCCCCATGCGGCGCTGCTGCTCCAGAACGGATCCTCCAGGCCTGACTGCTTCGTCACATCTGCAAATGTTCCGTCACCGAGATTCCTGAACAATTGAACGCCTCCGTAACCGGTGATCAGCAGGTCACGGAAACCATCATGATCGAGGTCAGTCTCAGCCACGCCATGATTAAAGCGGGACGGGACCATGAGTCCGGCCTGCGCGGATGTATTCGTGAATCGCCCGTGGCGGTTTCGCAAGAGTCCGGTCCCGAAACCGGTGACTGAGCGGTCTCTCAATGAACCTCCCCGGGGCAGCACGATGTCCAGCCAGCCATCGCCGTCGATGTCTGTGATGCCGACACCGCCGCCGAGTGACTCTATGATTGCGTGTTCGCCTGCTTCCTGACCATTTGAATAAATCATCACTGGAACCGCGTCGCTGTCCAGAACTTCGAAGCGAATGCGGCTTTCGGTTGTCGCAGGCGGAGGGTTACCGGTGGCCGGGATGGCCGCCGAAACCGAGCCGTCGTTTGTCCTTTCCTGAATGACTGAGGAGTCTTTTTTCACGTCCGGTGTGGAAGACTCTTCACGACACCCGCACAGCACGAGGAGCATGCCGACGTACCGGAAAAAGATCCAAATGCTCATTCTGAAATCGAGTGCTCTGGCACACTTGCATTGATGGATCGGGTGGCCGGGGCTGGACTGAGCGGAGCGAAGGAAGCCCCGGGGTTTCGGGCTAGCGCCCTCCAACCCCGGCCACCCCTCAATCGAACAGTGACAGGGAACCAGACACGCTCGGCAGCGAAACGGCAGGCTCATTTTTCGTGAAAGTTCCAAACCGCTCATGGTGCCGCACCGCCTGGAACACCTGATTCCTGACGCTGCCGAAACTGCTGAAACGCCTGCTGGACGGCGGTGTCCTGTGGGGCAAGCCCTGCAGCCGCCTGGTACCACATTTCAGCGATCCCTGTCCGGCCCAGAGATTCCGCTGTTTCGGCGAGCCGCAGCCGAACTGCAGAATCATCCGGACGTGCGATTGCCTGTTGATGCAGATCCGTGAAGTGCGTCTGCAGTGCCATCAGTTCGGCGGACCGGGATCGAGCGAGACTCGCCTGTTCGGTCTGGCCCATGGACGCCAGAATATCGGCCATCCGCCCCAAAAGCTGAGCCTCACGCGGATATCGGTCGATCGCAATCTTCAGCAGCAAAATGGCTTCCTCATTCCGCTGCTGTTCTTCTGCAAGCCGTACCGCAGTCAATGTCGCCGCGACATTGCCGGGCGACAGTGACAGTGATTCGGCGGCAAACCTGGAAGACTCGTCAAAGCGCCGAATTGCGAGACACGCTTCTGCCCGGGCCGCAAAAACCTGTGCCGCGAAGTCCGCCGCCGGAAGACCATCTGCAGCGCTGCCGGTTGAATCAAGGCGGACCTCAGCGAGCGTCGCACAGGCCTCGTCGTACCGTCGAAGTCGTATCAGGCACTCCCCTTTGCGGAGCTGGCAATACGCCAGGAATTTCGGATCCTGCTTTGCTCGATCAATCGCAGCATTCCATTGAATCAGCGCTTCATCATAGAGTTCAAAGTCATGCAGAATCATGGCCTTGAATCGATAGGCGCGAAAGTCATCCGGGGCAAACCGAACGAGGGCGTCCAGAACCTTCTGTGCGTCGTCCATCGCTCCGATGTCATAGTAAGCGGAAGCCAGAAAACGGTGAGCTTCGTCGTGTTCAGCATCGAGTGCCACAGCTTTTTTCAGAACTGCGATCGATTCACGGTACCGCTGCAGAAGGTACAGAGTGCGTCCGGCACCGACCAGAGCCGACAGTGCCGTTTCAGGATTGTCTGTCGCCCGCTTGAAACTCCTCAACGCGGATTCAAAGTGACCGTCCGCCGCCAGTCTCAGGCCAAGCAACAAGGCCGTGTGAGACTCGAATTCCGGACGAGTCGCCAGTTCACGGGTGATGGCTGTGACTGTGGGCCAATCTTCAGAACGAGCAGCTTCGACAGCCTGTTCAAATCGCTGTTGCGGGTCAGCGCGGTACTCTCCTCGCACCATCCATACGGTAGCCGCTGCTGTAATCACAATTGTCAGAGCAGTGCCTGTGGCGATGATGCGTCGACTGTTCATGGCAGCGGATGAGTCCGAAATTTGTGGATGCGGCCCAAACCGCAAAGTAGCCGTCACGCTCCGCCGTGACGAGCCATGAACAAGGCCACATGAATAAATATCCCGCGATGTTTGTCCTTCAGCCCCATCCAACGAGGCTGATCGTGAAACTCTGCCTCGGTTGATGAGGGTCGACTGACAGATGCTCATCACGGCGGAGCGTGATGGCTACTGTGGGTTGCAGGCGAAGCCGGCGCTGGGGAATTCAGCTGCGACGGTTCAGCCACCAGGCGGAATCCGAGCCCCACATAACGTGCCGCCTTCGGATAAGCATCCCGATGGGCCGAACGGGAATTTTGCGGAACGTAAAACCAGCCGCCTCCACGAACGACCACCGGGTCGCCACCTTCCGGACCACGTGGATCGGTCTGAGGGTCGGACGGATAAGCTGAGTAGCTATCGCTGCACCATTCGCCCACGTTTCCGTGCATATCCAGCAATCCCCACGCATTCGGCTTCTTACCACCGACCGCATGTGTGGTTCTGGCGGCATTCTTGTTGAACCACCCGTGTTCCTCGAGCATTGCTTCGTCGTCGCCGAAACAGAAGGAGGTTGTCGAACCCGCGCGGCAGGCATACTCCCATTCAGCTTCCGTCGGCAGGCGGTACAGATTTCCGGAATTCTTCTCGGGCGCAAGTTCGCCGAGTCGTCTGGAGTACTCTTTGGCATCCGAAAAGTTCACGCTCTCAACTGGATTTGTGTCACCTCGGAAGTGTGATGGATTGACTCCCATCAACGATTCGTATTGCGTTTGCGTGAGTTCCGTCTGCTGCATCCAGAAGCCTTTGGACAGGGTGACTTCAAACTGCTGTTCATTTCGCTCACTGCCGATCGCATCTGCCGGGCTTCCCATGTTGAATGTCCCATTCGGGCACCAGCAAAACTTGATTTTCAGCGTAGTCAGTTCTCGAATTTCACCTGCAACAGTTCCGAGCGGTGTCGGAGGAACCTCGTATGATTCGTCTTTGCCAAGCGGGATTAAGTCGAAAGATGCAGGCTCCGTGAGCACGGTGCCTGCTGCTGCAGTCACACCGTTAACCGGGGGCGCGTCTTTGGAATTCTGCACGGCATCGCCATTGAGGGACGATGCCGCATCGTTGGTTGAACTTCGTGTGCAGCCGGGGAAACTTCCCGTCGAAAGACATGCCAGTGCCACAAGGAATGATCGCTTCAGGAATTCAGCAGGCATCGGAATCAGTCCTGTTCAGATTTTCGTTGTTGAGGCCCTTGGGGTCGTACTCT
>JAYSPO010000766.1:0-4418 GCA_043722015.1 Candidatus Kuenenia sp.
GCGCCGAACGTTTGCAATAGGATTGAGGAAACCAGGATAAGTCGAGTGGAAAGATTCATCGATTGTGCTTTGCGTGGCAGATGTGTGCGGGGGAGAACAAATTCAACTGCGGGAATCGCGATGAACGGTAGCATTGTAATCAGCCGTCGCCTCAATGTCCCCTCTCCCCACAGTCGATGGCACAGTTTCAGGTGGACGCCCAGGAATGCGATTCCTGTAGCTTGGACATTCATGTCCGAGGGATTCACCAAACACCGTCGCATTGTCGAACGGCTGTCAAGGCACATTGACCTGCGCTTCGCCAGTGTTTCGTGGCCATGCGACGGACATGAATGTCCATCCTACGAAGGATTATTCCGCCATCGCACCGAAAACTTGACACATCTGCAACAACTCGTTGCAAATTGCTGGCTGACGAGTACGATTCGAACTTGTGTGCAAACCGCACACTTTGTGGATGGCATTGCGCCCAAGAGTTAAGCCCAGGGAAGAATTGATGAGCCTGAATCACGTTGAACGAATTACTGAATTTCTGCCAAAGATTGAGGCGTCAGACCCCAGCAGCAGCCACGCCGGCACCACACCTGGCAGTTTTGCTCGCGCGCCGAAAATCGCGGCAGGTCGAAGAGGTGCGCTGACGTATTCGTCACCAGATACGCCCGGAATGCCGCTGCCTTCGGACAAGACTGCCTGGGATTTTATGCCAGCCGACTGGAGATTGCGGGCTGGCTTCGAAGGCAACTATGAGCATGCTGACGCATGGCAGGCCCCGGCGGAGTTTGAAGCGTGTACACAGCTCGAGTACGCTCGGCTGGGCATCACAACACCAGAAATGCACCGTGTGGCTGAACGGGAACAGCATTTGACGGCGGAACAGATTCGGGATGAAGTCGCTGCCGGGCGCATGGTGATCCCGGCCAACAAGCAGCACTTGAAATATCAACTGGAACCGATGTGCATTGGCCGCGCGTCGCGAACCAAGATCAACGCCAACATGGGCGCATCACCGGTTTCATCCGGGACTGACGAAGAAGTTGAAAAACTTCAATGGGCCGAACGCTGGGGCGCCGATACGGTCATGGATCTTTCCACGGGCGGTGATCTGGATGCGTGTCGCGACGCCATCGTGCGGAACAGTACCGTTCCGATCGGCACGGTCCCGATCTATTCCATGATCATCGGTCGGCGGATTGAAAGCCTGACCATGGAGATGGTGCTCGAGACACTGGAGCATCAAGCCTGTCAGGGAGTGGACTATTTCACAATTCATGCCGGGGTGCTGCACGAACATCTGCAATACGTGCGCGATCGCCTGATTGGCATCGTCAGCCGTGGTGGGTCGCTGCTGGCGAAGTGGATGATTCATCACGATAAGCAGAACCTGATGTATACGCACTGGGAAGACATCTGTGACGTCATGCGTCGGCATGATGTGACGTTCAGTATCGGTGACGGTCTGCGTCCGGGTGGACTTGCTGACGCGACCGACATCGCGCAACTGGTGGAATTGTCCACGCTGGGAGAGCTTACCGAACGCGCGTGGCGGAAGGGTGTGCAGGTCATGGTCGAAGGACCGGGGCATGTGCCGCTCGATCAGATCGAATTTAACATGAAGCTGCAGCGGACGCTGTGTCACGGGGCTCCGTTCTACGTGCTCGGACCGCTGGTGACGGACATATTTCCAGGCTACGACCATATTACCAGCTGCATCGGTGCTACCAATGCGGCGTGGCATGGAGCCAGCATGCTGTGCTATGTGACACCGAAGGAACATCTGGGTCTGCCGAAGAAAGACGACGTGAAGCAGGGGTGCGTGGCCTATAAAATCGCGGCACATGCCGCAGACGTGGCGCTGGGAATTCCCGGCACTCGCGATCGCGATGATGAACTCACCAAAGCCCGCGCGGCGCTCAACTGGCAAAAACATTTTGATCTGAGCTTCGATCCCGATACGGCTCGTGCCTATCACGACGAAGATCTCGATATCGATACCGACTTCTGCGCGATGTGCGGCCATGACTGGTGCAGCGTCCGAATCAGCAAGGAAATTCAGGAATTCGCCAGCGGCAAGGCCAAAGAATTCGAATGGGAAAAGGCCAGGGTCACCGCCGCATTGACAGCCGAGCAACAGGAGATTCTTGAAAAACGGGGTGTGTTGTCGCCGGATGAGATCCATCGGCTTGCCAGCAAGACAAAGAAATCGGTCGGTGCGGACGACGGGAAAGGCAACTGCCACAGCGACTACGTCGATGCCGACGAAGCGAAGAACATCCAGGTCGTGCAACTGGGAACTCCGGCGGATTGAGACATCATGGCTCGTCCTGGCGTTATCCTGCCGATTCTGCAGAACTGGAGCTGTCACAATTGCGGTGGCTGTTGCCGGGAGCATCAGATCGTCATTACGGCGGTCGAAAAGAAGCGAATCGACAAGCAGAATTGGACGGCAGAAGATGGTGTGGTTGATGACCGGCCATTGATCGTCGGGCACGGCACGGATTTTCGACTCAATCATCAGGCTGACGGAGCGTGCGTGTTTCTGGACGATCGCGGGTTGTGTCGCATTCATTCCAAGTTTGGTGAGGCGGCGAAGCCCCTGGCGTGTCGAGCCTATCCGTATGCCGTGCATCCATCGGGAAACTCGGTCACGGTGAGCCTGCGGTTCAGCTGCCCATCGGTCGTGCAGAATCTGGGGGAACCCGTGGCTCAGCAGCGGCAGGTGCTGGAGGAGTTGGCAGGAGAAATTGTCCCGTCGAATTACAAGGCACCGGATGCACCTCGGCTTTTTCCCCGTCAGCCAATGTCCTGGCCTGACGTGCTGCTGCTGCTGGCGTTCGTTGAACGTGGATTGTCAATCGGAAAAGTGAACTTTGCGACAAGGTTGGTGCGTGTACTGGCATGGATTGAGCTGCTCGAAAAAACTCCACGGCAGGCGATCAATGTCCAGCAGTTGGGACATCTGCTGCCAGTCCTGCACGAAGCTTCGGTTCGCGCGCTGCCGGACGACGATTTGCCGTTGGTTGAGCCAACCGGTATAGGAAGAACCATGTTTCGGCAGTGGGTCGCTCAGCTCCTGCGACATGACACCGACATGACAGCTCGCGGCGGTTTCATGGCGCGCCTGCGATTGCTGAGTGATGGCGTCCGTTTTACATTGGGCCGTGGCCGCGTACCGGCAATCGCCGATCCGATTTCGGTACGCGTCGCGTTTTCAGGCCGTCCCGCGACTGTTCCTGAATCTGCACCGGAGACTTTGACTGCGATGCCGATGTTTTCCCGACTTGAAAATGAGTTTGGCGGACGAAACGCAGAATTCGATGAACTGTTCGTGCGTTACTTTCGAGTGAAACTGCAGGGCCTGCATTTTTGTGGTCGCGCGTTCTACGACATGCCGTTCATCGATGGATTTCGAAGTCTGGCATTGATGTATCCCGCGACGCTGTGGGTGGCTCGCATGCGTGCCGCACGCGACGGACGGACTGTAATCTCGCTGGCCGATGTTCAGGCCGCACTTGCGACCATCGACCACAACTTCGGCTATTCACCCGCGCTCGGTATGGCCGGAGCAAAGAAACGCATCCAGCAGCTCGCAGCGATGCAGCAGATCACCGCGTTGTGCAGTTGGTACAGTCGGTAAGGACCGCTGGGAAAATAGGTGTCACATTTGGCGATCAGCCGCAGGGCGCTACACCTTGACGTTTCCCACATCTTCGAGACCCCATCCACCTCGTGCGGATGGTGAATCAGATGGACGGCTAAACACGGCTCGTGTCAGCACTGCACGAGACCCCATCCGTCTTGCACGGATGGTGAATGAGATGAGAATTGTGGTCGATGAGGCTGCTTGCCCTCTGGGAACTACGCGCTCCGCGCGATGTTTTCGATCTTGTCCACCATCCGCACGAGGCGGATGGGGTTGTGGTGCGTGTCGCGATTTGTTTTAGCCCGCCATCTTTGCTCACCGATCCGGGCCAGCCGGATGGGGTCGCGGAGATATTGCCCGGGCTTTCTGATACAGGCGTTATATCACAATTGCACATGACCATCCGCAAGTGGAGCGGAGATCCAGCGGAGTGGTTGCGGTGAATCAGACTTCGTGTTGCTCGACTTGTCGGCCAGTTTGCTGGTTGCTGCCGAACGGTGACTGACCGGCAACGAACGGGATGCCAGACGCTTTGGTGCGATCACTTCGCTCAGCGAACCTGTGCGTGTGATGACGGCATCTCGACCACGGGAAGCACTATTGGCTGGCTTGGATGGGTCTTCGAAGAATGTCTTCTCATCAACTGCCTTACCAGGATCCGTTTCAACCGGGTCCAGAGGGTCAGTCATCGGCGGCTTCTGATTTGTACGATCCAATGCTGGATCAACAGTATCGTCAAACATCTTTGTTCCAGTTCCCGTGCCAGCGCCAGAATCTG
>JAYSPO010000767.1:0-3867 GCA_043722015.1 Candidatus Kuenenia sp.
AGAAGACGGTCCGACCTTCGGACCGTTTCCATTTTTCCACATGACCTATGGCTGCGAAATCAAGTTCGGTGATGACGGATACTGTCTCAATCTCGTTGAGGAGTTTGTGTACTACGACGGCATGTACTACGGCGACTGGTCATTCTGTGATCAGCTCGACGAAGGAATGCAGTCCCGTTTGGTGACGTTTGATTCCAGCAAGGCTGTCCGTGCCGATTGTCGGCCCGGAAATCTTCAGCCTTGTAGTTCTCAGAACGAAGGAGGTGTTTCAGACACAGGAGTACACATCATGGATCCTCAAGTCGCGTGGCAGGAATTGATGGAAGCGTTTCATCGGCTCGACTGGGACCGCGTTCGCGATCTCGCCGAAGGTCTGCTGCAGTGGATGAATCGCAGTGGTTTCCCTCCGGAAACGTCTGCTGGAGTATTTGTTTCGGCAGATGTCACGATCGAGCCGCCACAATCACTCGGGCCAGACTGGAATCGGGCCGTGGCTCAGGCTGCGTGTCGGTACGCTCTGGATCTGGCGAATCAGGTGCTGAGCGACCCGAACGGAATTCCACACGGAGTTCCGTTCACGCTGTCCTGTTGCGGATGCGATGTCGATAGCCCGCTCAACTACTACCAAGCCGTCGATGCGGGATGGATTCGCATTCGTTTTGTTCCGCAGAGTCCCGGTGAAAACTTCATCGGTCTCTGCCCGGATTGTGAATAGTTCAACGCAGCAATTCGCTGAGCTACTCACAGTAAGTTTGTTTGAGACAGTTCGAAACGTTCGAGCGGTCGATATTCTTTTGTTGTTTGTTGAAAGGAACATGCACGCATGTCAAAACAGAATGGTTCTCCCGCCAAAGCTCCAGTTCACGAAGTGCGACTCGGACGGATTAAAGCCGCTGTCTGGGAAAACACAACGGAAAACGGAGTCCGGCACAATGTCACGCTCAGCCGCCTTTACAAAGATGGCACGCAGTGGAAGGACTCTGCCAGCTTTGGCCGGGATGATCTTCCACTGGTCATCAAAGTCGCCGATCAGGCACACGACTGGATCTTTAATCAGTCGGGCGTGTCCGGCACTGACGCGTGACTTCCTGAAGGTTTGTCGTCAACCGTGAATCAGTCTCGACTGATCACAACCTGGCCCCGTTGCACCACCGGGCCTTTTTTTGCCCCATTTTCTGACCTCGGGCGGGCCGGGCAGTCTCCGCCCCGGTGTGCTAAGTGTCGTTCACTGTCCGCAGGACACCGGTCTGTTGTTACAATCACCGACCGCCTTCGTACCCTCAATTGTTTCTGATTCATTCATCGAGAACTTTGAGGCGTATACGAAGTACTTGAAACTGGGAGACTATCGGGTGATCGCACCGCGAGACCTGCAGGAATATGTCGATCCGAATGTCATTCCCGCTGACGCTGACGCAGTGATTGCAGCTCGGCGAAAATCCGTGGAAGCTGAGTCCAATCCGCAGTAGGACTGCAGGTTTGCGACAATTGCGATGTGTCTGGTTGGAGAATGATGTGCCGGGTGCATGGCACCTGTTTGCCTCATTGCCTCATGGCCGTGCGACGGACATGAATGTCCATCCTACTGTAGCGGCATTTATAGTGCATGACACCTGCTCGATTTTTCTGCCGCGGGGTTCTCGGTTCGTACTCGTGCCACAACGACCGTTGTGGCAGAAACATCGCTGGCTCTGCGACCGTCACTCCGGGCCGCTGTCGAAATATGCACGACAGGATTCGATCTATGGGCGATGGACTAAACTGTTACACGCGCGCCAGCAATGAGTTTTCGGTTCCTAATATCTTCAGCGACGATGCTTGACAAGTCCGTGACGTAGCTGTCCATTGTGCGAAAAGTGGTGGTGACATGAAGGTGGGGGAAGTTGTAGACTTGAGCGATGGAAAGGACTCCATTACATGACCTGTCGCGAGACGAACTGATCGGGCTGATTCTGCGTCTGCAGAAGCAGTTGACGGATCTTGAAAATCGCAATGCTGAACTCGCGGCACGGAATGAAGAGTTGGCGCGTCGGATCGAGGAACTTGAGAAGAAGAATCCTACAGTGCGGCTTGACGAAGCGTTCTCGATGCGAGCCGAAGAAGAGCGACAGGCGAAGGCGGCCAACGATGGCAAACGCAACAAGCAGAAATCAAAGCGACGAGGACGCATCAGCACCGACGAAAAGCTGGCCAAAGCCACTCTGGAAGAAAAGATCTGGCCGAAGCAATTCAAGTTCGCAGAATGTCAGTTGAGATATTCGCGACCGGTGTGGCGGATTATCAATGGCCTGGCCGTGTTGGTTGCGTATCACATTTATGCGGGGCCAGATGGCACGGTGCCGCAGATTCCAGGTGTTCTGAAGCGTTGCGAATTTGGTCAGGAGATCAGCATCACACTGGCCCACCAGCATTACATCATCGGGCTGCCGCTCGACAAGGCGATTGCTGAGATCGAGTTCTTCTGGGTGCTGAAGCTGCGAAAGTCTCAGGCGGACGCGATGCTGAACCGGATGGCTCGAGAATGGTTGCCGGAGTTTGATACGTTGTGCCACCTGCTGGCAGTTTCGGCAGTCGTGCATGCGGACGAGACAAGCTGGAGCATTAATTCCGTCTGGGCGTTTCTCTCTGAGAAGGTTCGCATCACCGTCTTTGGTTGCCACAAGGACGGCGCGACTCTGGCGGCATTACTGGACAAGGACGAATTCCAAGGAGTGCTGGTCAGCGACAACGCGGCGGTGTATCAGGGATTCAGTAGTAGTCAGAAATGCTGGGCGCATCTGATTCGCAAGGCGATCAGACTGACATTGCTGAAGCCGAATCGGCCTCGCTATCGTCAGTTTCTGAATTCGCTGCAGGGCATCTATCGCCGAGGCAAGAAGATCGCGGCTGACAAACGTTTGAGCGAAGCCGGTCGTCGAGCGCGGGCCGATCAACTTCATGATGCGATTTATGACTGCACTGCGAATCGTTTCTGCGACAACAGCACTCCGGCAGATGACGAGGAAAAAGATTTCTATAATCTGACTCATGAAATTCTTCGCCTGCTTCGCGAAGACGAGTTGTTTACGTACGTGATTCATCCGGAAGTCCCCGGTACGAACAACGAAAGTGAGCGATCTCTTCGCGGCGCGGCTCAGGATCGCCGCACGGGTCGCACCAGCAAAACCGAACTCGGTGCCCGCCGTCGCACAATCATTGGCAGCGTTTTGGATTCTCTGCGGCTGCATCTTCCGCAGCCAAATCTGCAGGCCATCCAGGCAGAAATCGCTCGCTGGTGTGATGATGGTGTGAGTTGCTTTCGTCGCATGGTGACATCGCTGAAGATTCCTGAACGCAGCCTGCCGGCAGGAGTCGAGTCCATCCTGGATCAGTTGGTGCCGCTGCCGGACACGGGCTAAATCGAAGTGCCGCAGGCTGCGATCCCGATGTCTCTGAAGCGCCACCATGCACCGTAAGCGGTCTCCGCTGTGGTGCGAAAACACGAATTCCTTTTCGATCGCAGACCGCCCAGCCGCAACACGTCGATATCCCAAAACGCATCCAACTTTGCGTCTGCTGCACGCTGCGCAGAATGGACAGCTACGTCCGTGACCACAGCGTCTTCTTCACCGAAGAAAACTGCACCGGGATGGCCTTCCCGGTGCAGCAGCGGCTTGTAGATCGATGGTTCCTAGGTCTTACAGACCGAGTGGCAGCGTGATCGCAAGCCGTTTCATTTCAAACCCGAACCGTCGCGTGAGCAGCAGTTTCTGCGAGCTCGAATATTAGCTTCTTTCTTTACAACACCTGCGCATTTTGCGCGCATCATTTTGTGTTGTCACGTGACTGGACGGCTTGCAGCAGGGTAATGCTGATGGTGGATCGTGA
>JAYSPO010000768.1:0-3329 GCA_043722015.1 Candidatus Kuenenia sp.
CGCGGCCCGATGGGCACGCGGTTAAACGTAGGAACTTCTGCACTGGTGCTTACCACTATTGTTGCCAGACGCCTGCCGGAACTGCGCTCCGCTTGGTCCGGCCTACCTGAAAACAGGATTTGACGTCGCACTGGACAGATTGTGAATTTACCCCATATCCTGGCAAGCGGAAAGCCGACCCTCGTCGAATTCCAGTGAACACACCGGCAACGCCGTGTCTTTGCCTGGTTCGTGCGGCACGACGGATTGTTTGATCCATTGCAGAAGTTCCGGCAGCCCCTGGCCGGTGCGGGCGGACACATGGATCAAAGGCAGACCGGACAACGCCGAGGATTTTTTGTACGGAGGTTGATCGAAATTATGTTTGGTCATCAGGTCGCACTTATTCCGCACCAGTACGGTGCGTTTCGGCAGCTCCGTGAGTAACAGCCGATTGCTCCAGGCAGCCGCATCTGAATCGTTATCGAACACAAGGCACAGTACATCACACTGTGACGCTGCGAGATGCGACTGCTGGATACCGAGTTCTTCGATCTGGTCCCGGCTGCCATCCCGTAAACCAGCCGTATCCACAAACTGAAACGGCCAGCCTGCGACGATACCATCGACTTCCACAACATCGCGGGTGGTGCCCGGCTGATCACAGACGATCGATCGTTCCATTCCTGCAATCAGGTTCATCAACGACGACTTGCCGACATTTGGCGCACCTGCAAAGACAACGCGCCAGGGTTCTGTCAAATGATCAGCCACATCCTGCCAGCCAGTCAGTCGTTGCCGAATGGCTGTCACCTCAACTGCATCTTTGTCTGGAGAATGCAGGATCGTCATCAAGTCGTGGCACAAGGAATTCGATGCCTGCGCCAGAATCAATCCGGCTGTCCTGCGACTGCGCGCGTGCATCAGTCGAGTACGAATTGTCTGTTGCAAAATCGATTGAACGCTTTCCAGACGTTGAGTCTCCACGTCAGCGGCGTCGGCACCCGTGTCCAGGGACACAGCCACAGCGTTGACTTCGCCGTCCAGCACGCCATCGCTCAACAGGTCATCGCAAATTCGATTGACAGCGACCGTACCACCGTGGCATTGAATCTCCCACGTCCGCACCGAAGTCCGCACTAAGATCAGATCTTCGTCATTCCAGCGTCCGTAACAGATCCGTCCGATCGACATGGAGTGCGCGGAGGAAAACTGTGGAACTTTGTGCGGTTGTTCCGGAGGGCTGACGCCCGATGGCACTTGTTTCGTGAGCGGAATGGCGCTAGGCACCGGTGTCTGCGCGTAAGATTTCCGGGAAACACCGGCGGCTAGCGCCGTGCCGCTCACAGGGAATTCTAAACCAAGTACCGGAGGGCTGACGCCGCTCCGCTCGCCGGGGCGAAGGAATGACAATCGCCGCAGCAGGTGTTGGGCTGTCTCCGCCATCTCGCAGGTCAGTTCAATCACAGCGACCGCGCCAGGCCCCGGTGCGGTCAGGACGCGAAACCAGCAGTTGCGAGATGGATTCAGATCATCTGTCACTCAAATCTCCAGATTTCATTGCTGTGTTTCGGCAGATTCTGCCACTCGTGTGACGTCGAACGCAAGAGTCTCGGAACTCCGCACACGCGGAGTTCAGCACAACCCGCATTGTTGCACAAAGCGCGGGCAGATTTCCCGATCCGCGTGCGAAGAGTCTCAAGAAAAGTCTGCGAAACCGTGCAAGGGCGATTTCTGCTGCAGCCTGCTGTCTTCCTGTGCCGATCTTTCGAATACGATCGACTCTGCGCGATCACGTTCTGCGTGCGCTTGTGCCCAGGCCGTAGTCCTTTCTGTGGTTACCCGTCAAATTTTGACCAGGAATGGTCATGAGCCGACCGTCGGAAAATGCACCCCCGAGGTCACTTCCAGCCAGATTTCTCGGCTGGATGGTGGCAACGGTGTCAGCACGCCCTCGACTGATGCTGTGGTTTTCACTGCTATTGGCTTGTGCGTCCGTCGGCGTGACCGTACTGCAGCTCCAGATTCGCACCAGTCGTGCAGACCTGATGGATCCTTCAAGTCGTTTTGCCGCGACATGGAAGCAGTATTCAGATACCTTCACTGCAGACAAGGATCTGATGATTGTCGTGGAGACATCGGCCCCGAATGCCACAGTCATTAAAACGGTGATTGAAGATCTGGGTGATCGGCTTAAACGAGAACCCGAACTGTTTGGCAATGTGCAGTCCAGCGTCAACCTTTCTGCCATGCGGCGAAAGGCGTTACAGTTTTTGTCGGCTCCTGATTTGCAGAAGACGGCGGAACGTGTGCGAAGTTACGACACGGTCGTCCGCGGTCAGAACTGGAACTATGTACGCACTGAGAATCTCGCGTCTTCACTTCGCAAGTCTCTCGTAGAGAAGCAAAAGGACGGCATTGTTCCGGATTCCACATATCGCTCCGTGGAACGATTTGCGAACAGCCTCTCGACATTTCTGCGGCACTCGCTGGAAACGCGAAAGCCGGAAACGCAGTCATTCATGTCCCCGCTGCCGGACCTGATGGATATTGCAGCGGATCAGAAACTAACGGACGATGAAAGGGCCTACGTCCTGAACAACGACAAAACGGTCGGAATTCTGCAACTTGCGGCCCTGACTCAAAAAGACGATCCGAATGGCAATGCCCGGGTCATCAGTCGGCTGCGAGAACATATTGCGACCGTACAGGCTGCGCGCGAAACCGATTATCCTGGCCTGAAGATTTCACTCACCGGAATTCCGGTACTTGAACATGACGAAATGCACAGCACTTCAGTCGATATGCGAAACGCCGCTATTGTCGCGTTCTTCGTGGTTGGCGGAATGCTGCTGCTGGCCTTTCGCGGCGTCCGACATCCCATGCTGGCGCTACTGACTTTGATTGTTTCGCTGTCGTGGACCTTCGGAGCTGCGACGCTGGTCATCGGTCACCTGAATATCATCAGCGTCTGCTTTTCGATCTTCCTGATCGGACTGGGCATCGACTACTCGGTCTCATTTATCAACGGCTATCTGGCGCTGCGACAGGAACTGTACGAGCTGCCGGAAGCTCTGCGTGAAACGGCCGAAACCACTGGCAAGGGCATTCTGACGTCCGCGATTATTACCGCCCTGGCTTTTTCAACGGCGCTGGTAACCGGGTTCCCGGGACTTGCGGAACTTGGACTGATCTCAGGCATGGGCGTGCTGCTCTGTGCCATGGCTACGTTTATTTTCCTGCCGGCACTGATCGCTCTGTCGGATGCTGCCATCGACGTCGAAAGTCTGCCGCAGCCGTTTTCCGCACCAATGCTCCGCAGGATCGTCGTCGCGCGGCCGGTCATTTCC
>JAYSPO010000769.1:0-2055 GCA_043722015.1 Candidatus Kuenenia sp.
ATCTGCGACTTTCACGACCTGCACGCCACGCTGTTGCACCAATGTGGCCTCGATCATACTCGTCTGACCTATCGCAACAGTGGCCGCGATTTCCGCTTGACCGACGTGAAAGGCCGCGTCGTGCATGAGATCCTGCAGTAGCGGTCGCCGCAGAATACGAATCTGGCGAGCCATGTGGAGCGTAGTCGCGTTCGATTGTGTGAGTAGACTCTTTCTGCCGGAAAGGACTGTGTTTGGTAGGTCCTTTCTGCCGGAAAGGACTTTCGCCGCAAGGTGAACCGCCATGGGACGCAGGTCCGCTCCACATCGCCACGTTGCCGTTCTTTCCATCTCATTTGGTCGCTGGTCGCGGCGAGCCGCGAAGTCCTGCCCGGCAGGCAGGACCTACCTATGCTACGGCCCGGCAGGCAGGAACTAGAATACCTTGCAGGAATCGAAATCCGTGACTGCACGCATTCGATGCCAGTGCGGTCCCGGTTGATTGACGAAGCAGCAGCGTCCCACTACTCTGCTTGTGCCAAACCTCTCCAAACCCGCCTGATCAACACCAGAGACCTGTTATGCCACGGTTAACAGACACACCCACCACTGGAAAAATTGACGAGCAGGATCTCAAAGCAGCTGACCAGCTGAAAGAGGTCTATGGCAAGCTGCGGCAGGAACTGAGCCGGACCATCATCGGACAGTCTGAGGTGCTGAAGCAGGTGTTGATTGCTCTGTTCTGCCAGGGCCACTGTGTGCTGGAAGGCGTACCGGGCGTCGCCAAGACGTTGATGATCTCCAGTATCGCTGATTTGTTTTCACTGAAGTTCAGCCGCATTCAGTTTACACCGGACCTGATGCCGTCAGATATCACCGGCACAGAAATCCTCGACGAAGAAGAAGGCACCGGGCGACGGCGGATGCGATTCGTTAAGGGCCCGATCTTCGGGAACATTGTACTTGCCGACGAAATCAATCGTACGCCACCCAAGACACAGGCCGCATTGCTGCAGGCCATGCAGGAATTCAAGGTCACGACAGCAGGCCAGGATTTTCAGCTTGAGAAACCGTTTCTTGTGCTGGGAACTCAAAACCCGATTGAACAGGAAGGCACGTATCCGTTGCCAGAAGCACAGCTTGACCGCTTCATGTTCAAGATCCATGTGAAATACCCGTCGTTTGAGGAAGAACTCAGGATTGCGGAAACCACCACTTCGGAAGGTCTTCCGAAACTGGAGGCATTGCTTGATCGGGAAGACATTCTGCACCTGCAGAAGATTGTCAGAAAAGTCCTGATCGGACGATCGACGTCGGCCTATGCCGTGCGGCTGGTGCGAGCGACACGGCCAAACGAACCGGATGCTCCGGATTTTGTCAAAAAGTATCTGACCTGGGGCGCTGGTCCGCGAGCGTGCCAGTCGATTCTGCTCGGAGCCAAAGCAAATGCACTGCTTGACGGACGTGTCAACGTCTCCAGCGAGGATATTCGCTACGTGATCTATCCGGTGCTGCGACATCGACTGGTGACCAGTTTCTCTGCCGAGAGTGACGGTCTGACAACGGATGATCTCATCCGCAAACTGGTGGACGTGATTCGCGAAGAATAATTTTGGTTGGCCGTTGGAGTCCGCATCTATGGCTCTCAAATTCCTGGACCCGCCGGGACTGTCGCGTGTTGGCAATATGGAATTGGTTGCCAAACAGGTGGTGGAAGGTTTCCTGACGGGGCGTCACCGCAGTCCGTATCACGGGTTTTCAGTCGAGTATCTCGATCATCGCCCTTATACACCGGGCGACGACATGCGGGCGATGGACTGGAAGATGCTGGCCCGCAGCGACAAATATCAGGTCAAGTTGTTCGAAGATGAAACCAACCTGCGGGCCTATATCCTTCTCGACTGCTCGGAATCGATGGCGTTCAAAAGCGGTGAGATCGATAAGCTGACGTGGGGCTCCTATCTGGCTGCCGCGCTGACGTATCTGTTGATTCGTCAGAACGACGCAGTCGGACTGCTGCTGTTCGATACAAAAGTGCGTTCCTACATTCCGCCGAAAGCGCATCCGTCTCAGTTT
>JAYSPO010000770.1:0-1187 GCA_043722015.1 Candidatus Kuenenia sp.
AGACACCGACAACCGTTCGCGCCGCGCAGAACCTTCGCTGAGACTTGAGTTCATTGTGGAGCCGTATCTGTCGGGGGTTCGGATTGATTCGTTTCTCGCGAAGCAACTTCGTAATTACACGTCATGGCGGCTGCATCGCATGGTGACGGCGGGCATGGCAACAGTTGATGACGTTCCCGCAGAAGGTGATCAGCGTGTGTTTCGCAGCCAGCGGGTGTCGCTCAGGCTGATCGAGCCGCCCGACAAGTTGCTTGCACCGATCGATCTGCCGTTAACGGTTGTCTACGAAGATCCCTGGCTGCTCGTCATCGACAAGCCCGCAGGACTTGTCGCTCATCCGGTCGGCGATTTTCAGGATGGAACACTGTCAAATGCCCTGCAGTATTATCTGGACCAGCAAACGGCACTCAAAGGAATGCTACGACCGGGCGTGGTACATCGACTGGATCGCATGACGAGCGGGCTTATCGTAACGGCGAAAGATCACATGGCACATCGCCTGCTGTCGATCGATTTTCAACAAGGGAAACTCTCGAAATCCTATGTCGCGCTTGTGGAGGGATCGCCGGACTTCGAGCACCGGCTGATTGAACTCCCGATCGGCCAGCGTCCCGGAGGTAATTCTGTCTTGATGTCCGCTCGACCGGATTCAAAGAATCCGCGATCGGCGAAGACGAAAGTCACCGTCGTCGAACGATTCGCAAAGCATGCACTAGTCGAATGCGTGTTGTTCACCGGACGCAATCATCAGATTCGAGTCCACTTATCGGATCTCGGTTATCCGATCGCCGGGGATGAATACTACGGGCCGCGCGGCACGCTGCGGAAATCGCCGCGTTTTGACGGAGACGAACCTGCGGAAGACCGGCACGCGCTGCACGCAGCGTCCCTTGGTTTCTTTCATCCGATTCTGCGCGAATGGATGCAATTTCGGACCCAGCCGCCGAAGGATTTCTGGGAGGTTGCGGGAATCACTAAGGCTCTGTCACGCATTCATTGATGGATTGTGTGCCACTGGCTCTGCCAGTGTTCCTCATTTTCAGGAAAAACTGGCAGAGCCAGTGGCACACATCAGTACACGGCTGACAGAACACTATGGCGAAGTTTGTGAACGTATAGATATCATTGCACGACGTTCGATAGCCGAGGAACTGTTGTCGAGAGAGCTGACGCTCCCATCGACGAAA
>JAYSPO010000771.1:0-4585 GCA_043722015.1 Candidatus Kuenenia sp.
ACCTGGTTCATGCCCATGGCTCGAGCGGCCTCAGCGGGAAACGCGGAGACAAGATCCTGAGTGGTGGTAAAGACGGCGGAGATGACATCATCGAAGTCGATGATGTGATTGCGTCGCAGAATCTCTTCCATCAATTCCCGCGCGGCCGCACGGATCAGCGCAGGATCGTCTGATTCTACTGTCGTCGCTCCACGAACGCCTCGAACCGCCATGAACTGTTGCTCCCAAAACACGTAGGATGAAGTCATCTGCAGTGTCCGTCAATCCATGGCGGTTGTGGAACACGGATTTCCGATTGGGCGAGCAGCGGATGAAACCGTCCCCGTCACCTGGCTGAATTCGCAAGAATCAAGGGGAGATCTGAATTCTTGCGAATTCAGCTACGGAACTGGAAAGAATTTTTCCGCAGATCGCCTTACAGCGTCCCGAATGACAACTGCTGGCGTCCGTTCTGACAAGTCAGAATCGTTGGTTTTTCTGCAATACGGCAGACCGGGTTGGCGGCGATTTCCGGGACCAGGTCCTCGGACACGTAGAGTTCACCCAGATGCAGCGTATTGGGAATGAACATCCAGCGGTGGCTGCCGTAACGTTCCTCAATGGTGCGGATGAGTGTTTCGTCGTCGGCCAGAGTTGCCGGGATCTTGGCGCGGTCCATGTCCCCGGTGGTGAGCGTGTTGATGAACGTCTTATGTTCGTTGATTTCAGTTCGCAGGCGTTGCGTAATGAAGTCGGCCAGCCCGACGCCAATCGCATTTCCCTGCGAAGCCGGAGTCAGCGTCAGAGCTCCGATGGTGCGAATGCGGGGCGTTTTCAGATCTTCAAAACCGGCAATGCCGCGTCGTCCGATGACGTTGGTGTCCATTCCGGTGCCGCTGTAGGTCTTTCCGATCGCATCGACGATCAGCACGTTCAGATCATCAAGCGGCAGTCGTGGAAAATACGATCGGTGATGCTCCAGCAGTTCAATCTCGCGCTGCAGAATGTCGGCGGGACGGATCGCGTGCAGTTCGGCCGTTTCATCGAAGCCGTCTTCCAGAATGGCAAGTCCGGCCAGAATCCTGCCGGAATCGAGGACGCACTGACCCATTTCCAGCAACATATCTTTCATCGCGGCGGCACCTGCCGAATGAAATGTCTGCGCTGAGCGAATCTTGCCCATTCCGACGACCATCATTTTAGTGAGACCACTCTGAATCGGCCCGGCAAAACACGTGTGCAGTTTGACGCGATTGACGACCAGGACGCCGGCTGCTTCAGAACAGTATCGGTCCATGTACACCGCGCCGGTGCGGACTTCACCGATCTGAACGACCTCCATGCTGCTGCGAATGGGCATGTTCATCGCTGCTTCGGTCACACCGAGCGATTCGACCATCTGCCGCTGTCCTTCAGCGGTCGCTCCGTTGTGAGATCCCATCGCTGGAACAATAAATGGTGTCGCACCGTGTTCGCGCAGCCAATCTCCGCAGGCTTTGATGATCAGCGGCAAATTGCTGATGCCACGGCTGCCGACAGTGAGTGCGACATCGCCCCTGGGCACGGACAGATTTTGCGACAACAACTGATGATGCACGGCTTCGTTGATATCTGTCAGTGGCATCGAGACCAGTTGTTGATGGACTTTATGGAGTTTCATAGGGCGATCGACTGCGTAGGTTTCCCGAAAAGTGTTGATGGGAAATTTTATGCTGCAGGTCGCCTGAAGACTAGTCCTCTGTCAGTTGTGTATTGATGTGTGCCACTGGCTCCGCCAGTGCTTCCTGCAAATGGGGAGCACTGGCAAAGCCAGTGGCACGCAATCCATCAATGAATCCATGGCAGAGCACTATCTGCTGGCTCTGGCAAAGGCTCGTTTCGACGGAGCGAGACGGCTACGCCTATTTTGCTTTCACTGCTTTCTGCTGTTCCACCGCCTGCCGACCCACCATGACTTCGGTGAAGCCTTTCAGGTCCGTCCAGAACGTGCCTTCGCCCGCGTAGAGCATATCCAGCTGCACATCTTCGGGCAGTCCGGTGGCGAACACCCACTGGTTGTAGGCGCTGCCTGAGCCGAAAGCATCCACGGCCAGCTTAAATAGTTCGGATTTGGCCTCTGCTTCCACCTGCTTGGCACCGGCCTTGGCCTTACCCAGCGTCACGCTGGCTTCCGCCTCCACCTCTGCGGTTTGGCGAGCGACGACGGCGACCATTTTCAGGGTTTCAGCTTTGGTCTCTTCTGCTTTCTTACTTCCTTCTGCGGCGACCTGAGCAACCATCTTCGTTGTTTCGGCAACGATGCGTTCGTTTTCCAGATCCACCTTTTTCTCAGCTTCACGCAGTGTGGCTTCTGTTCGGGCAGTCAGCAGTTCCTGTTCTCGCGTCAGCTTCAGTTCATCGGCAATGAACTTTTCCTGAATGGGTTTCCGAACTATCTGCGGGATATGGATATCCCGGACAAAGCCGTGCAGCAGGGTCAGGCCCTTGTCCTCAAGAACTTTATGAAAAGCGTCTGATACTTCATCCTGGAATTTTTGACGAGTCTCGCCGACAAGCAGATTGACAGCACCCAGAGAGGACCCTTTGTTGCGGCAGATGCTTTCAATCTGCGGCACGACGACCTTCGATTCGACAGCGTCCAGTTTTCCAAACTTGCGGATCACGTCCGCTGCCTGATCCGGCATGATGCCCCAGACTGCTGTAAAATCCATATGGATTTTGAATCCATCGTTCGATGGAAACGCAATTCCACTGTCGTCATCCATGACGGCCGGTTCACCGCTTTCATCCAGCACTGGCTTTCCATCCTGACTCACGAAATTTGATTTGATCGATTTCTCCGCATACCCGACACCGATGGTCTCGACGTGCTGTTCGTTGGGGTTGATCGGGTAGAGTCCGGGCTGCAGGACTTTGTCCTGAATACCGGCTGTGGTGTTTTTCAGCCGGTTGTCGGTCAGATTTGTCACCACTCCCACGTAGCCGGTTGGAATGGAAACCCAGCCTGCAGCGTTTGTTTCTGCGCCCTGCGGCACGGAGGCTTTCTCGAGGACTTGAACCGCATAGGCGTAGTCGTTAATCCGATACGTTCCCGGTCCAAAGGCCTGGCGAAGAATGCCCTTCTCTTTGGTCTGATCCAGATCGCCATCGACCAGAAACTGGCCGCCCGTCAAATTTTGTCCCATTTTGCTGGTCACGATGGCCACCTCTCCGGGATGCACGATGGTATCCTCCACAAGGCGCGTTTCCCACCATCCGATCCAGCGAAAATGTCGTCCCGGGCCAAGCATGTCTTTGAGAATGCCGACTTCCAGCGGCCCACCGTGCTCATTGACTTTAGCAAACTCCCCCGATGTGGCCGGTGGCCGGTTACCAGGGAGAAATGGCAGTGGTGGGCCCTTGTACCGCATCACCAGACTGTAGCCTTCTGGCACATACGTGCGATTGAAGGTCCATTCAAACATCTCGTACGCAACCACGAGCAGAAGAAAAGCGGGAACTGCCATTCCAGCTCTGGACAACAGAGTACGGGCTGAGAAGTTGTTCTGGCTCATAGGAATTCTGCCTTAAAGATTAAGAGTTCCTGACAAAACAGGTAGCTGGATTCGCAAGAATTCAGGAATGGGGCTGAATTCTTGCGAATCCAGCTACGAGGAGCGGTTCAATTACTGGAATCGGTACTGGTCGTCGTGGTCGGTGTTGCGGGTCTTCCTGCAGGCGTCGCTTTTGCTTCGGCAGCAGACTCCGCGAAGGATTCGAAGATCTTCATGATGGGGCTGTCGGCCGTGTTGACCATGATCCGTCGGTACGACGCAGAAAGTTTCTGGTACAGGACAAACTGAGCGTAGCCCTGACCGTCCCCATCAAAGGCTTCCACGGCTTTCTTCCAGCCTGCGGCCTCGGCCTCATTGTCGAAACGAACCACATCCGCTGCGGCCTTGCCTTTGGCCTCAATGGCGGCAGCTTCGTCGATGGATGCGTCCAGCTTCAGCAGGCCAACCGCCAGATTCTCGTTCGCTTTGGTCACAGCCACTTCCTGTTCCTGCATGGCCTGCGTGGTGACCTTGACCACTGCCTGCTCAGCAACCACCACTGCCTGCTTCTGCAGAACCAGAGCTTTTTCCACAGCCAGCTTTTGTTCTGATTCCTGCTGCAGAGTCTGCTGCTGATACTGAAGCTCCTGTTGCTTCGCAATTTCACGTTCTCGAACCGGATCCGCAATCTGTTCGGGTGGTCGAATCTTTGTAATCAACGCCTGAATCACTTCGATTCCAACTGGCTGACAGGCTTCCCGCATCGACTTCTCAAACGCTTCCTGAAATGCCGTCCGGGTCACACCCTGAATGAAATCGCGGCCGGAAGCGTTCGAACCCTGAAGTCGGCAGAAGCTTCGGGCATTTGGCATGATCACCGTATTGACAATCTCCTTATCGATCTCCGGACCGTTTTCGCTCTGGTTGAACAGGA
The DNA here is from genome assembly GCA_043722015.1 of Candidatus Kuenenia sp. Lineage (GTDB taxonomy): Bacteria > Planctomycetota > Planctomycetia > Planctomycetales > Planctomycetaceae > SXXK01. The sequence goes on from JAYSPO010000771.1 coordinate 4,447, forward strand.
CATAGACCTCGGCCGCTTTCTCAGGAGAAACTCGAAACTCAATGGCACCGTCCAGACTGACCCAGAACCCATCCTTGGTCGGGAATCCCATGTCGCCTTCTTCACCGAGATTAAATCGCTGGCTGCGACAATCGACGCG
>JAYSPO010000772.1:0-1123 GCA_043722015.1 Candidatus Kuenenia sp.
CGTGGCGTGCAGATCGTGGATGTGGACTCGATTATGGACGGCGCGAAAACCGAAGTCGTCCGTTTCGCCGTACGTCATGCCACCTTTGACGCCTCCGCCGGCCATCCATGTTGTGAAGCCGAAATGATTGTGATCACGACCGTTGCCGTTTTCGGTCGTCGGCGTGCGGCCAAATTCGCCACCCCACAGCACAAGAGTTTCATCCAACAGTCCGCGCTGCTTCAGATCGGTCAGTAATGCAGCGATCGGGCGATCGATATCGAGGCAAAGTTTTCGCGTCTGATTGTCGTGATCACTGTGTGTGTCCCAGGGCTGGCCGTCGCCGTAATAGACCTGTACGAATCGCACGCCGCGTTCGCTCAGACGTCGCGCCAGCAAGCAGCCGTTGGCAAAATGGCCTTCACCGTATGCTTCATGAGTTGCTTTGGATTCCTGCTGCAGATCAAATGCCTCCGTGCCCGTGAATTGCATGCGAAACGCCGTTTCCATCGCCTGCAATCGGCCTTCAAGTTGTCCATCCGGGCCGCTGCGTTCCAGGTGCAGTCGATTGAGCTGCGTCATCAGGGAAACCTGTGCCACCTGATCGGCTCGTGAAGCGTCTGAGTTCCGGAGAAACGGGATCAGCTTGTCGGGAACAGGATCGCGATGATTGATGTAGGTTCCCTGATGAGACCCCGGCAGGAACGCACTTGTCCAGAGAATCGAAAAACGGACAGGCTTACCGGGACACAGGACAACGTATGCCGGAAGATTCGCATTCTCGCTGCCCAATCCGTACGACAGCCACGATCCCATGCTCGGCCGCGTCGGCAAAATCGTGCCGTTGTTCATGAGCAGTAAAGCTGGACCGTGATTCGGGTTGTCAGTAAACGTGGAACGAATGATTGCCATGTCGTCGATGCAGCGCGCGGTCAGCGGCAACAGGTCGCTCACCGGTACGCCGCTTTCTCCTGCGGGACGAAATCGAAAGGGCGACGGCATCAGACCCGCCGTGCGACGTTCCGTGCGAAGATTCGCCTCCGCCGGACGTTGGCCAGCGAATTTCAAAAGTTGAGGCTTCGGGTCGAACAGGTCCCCATGAAACGGCCCTCCGTTCATGAACAACTGAATTACGCGCTTCGCT
>JAYSPO010000773.1:0-6542 GCA_043722015.1 Candidatus Kuenenia sp.
CCGATGTAACCAGGCACGATCGTTCGAATGGGAAAGCCATGATCAGGCAGCAATGGCTGGCCGTTCATGTGAGTCGCCAGGAGAACTCCCGGCATCGAACTGTCCTCTTCCGACAACTTGCTTATGGGCACTGAGCCGCCAAACGGAAAAGTTGCTTTCCCATCCACAACTTCGTCAGCACCTTCAAACCACACGTGTTTTGCATCGGATTTGATACCAGCCGCCTTCAGCACATCTGACAGGCGAACTCCGGACCACACTGCATTGCCAATCGGGCCTTCCTGCCATGCAACGCCCTTGACTTCCTTCACCTTGTTGAATTCATACCGCCGAATCCCCGCACAACTGACCGTGCAGGTACAGGATGACTTCGGAAATTTTTCAACCAGCTCCCGCATCGAAAACACCAACGGTTTTTCGACCATTCCTTCGACTGACACCTTGAATTCATCCGCCACCAGGCTCGGATTCGCTCCATGGCTCCGGATGTAGAACTGCGGCGTGGGTGTGATCCAGTTTTCGACCAGTTTCCCGAGTTTCGGTTCTCCGTTGCGAGGTGCCCGCGTTCGGTAAATCAAATCGGCCTTCGCCGGATCAATTGGCGCTTCATCCCATGTCGCAGCAGATGTCCGTGAAGCCACCGACCACGACAAAGAAGAAGCCGCTGCCCCCGCAAAAACGGTGGCAGAACGGCTAAGAAAATTGCGTCGGTTGAGCTGATTCATGCGACGGACTTCCGACAGGACGATGTCGTTCCAGGGTGTGACCAGCGAAGCGCGGCCACACAGCGATGGGGCAATGGTGTGCCTGCGCTTCGCTGGTCACACCCTACAAATAAGATCCGGCCCGAGAAGCCGCAATCACCTCATTGGTCATTGCGGCTTCGTCATTGGACATTCATTCACTGACAGGCTTCGCAATCCGGATCCGTGATGCTGCAGGCGTTGTACTGAGAAACCTCAGTCACCGGCACCACATGCGGAGACGGAATATCGCTGCGTCCCTGCTCGGGAGAACGATCCGAATCCATGCGTGCGACCTGAATGTCGCTGGAAGCACTGCGACTCTTGACCCATCGCGGCTGGAGACCAAACTTATTGATGTCCACCGTCGATTTCTCAATCTGCGTCGCCGCCAGCGTGCGCAGATAGTAGGTCGTTTTCAGACCCTTTCGCCAGGCCAGCATGTACATGTCATGCAACTTGCGGCCACTTGGTTCGCACATGTAAAGATTGAGAGACTGGCCCATGTCGATCCACTTCTGACGTCGAGCTGCACATTCGATCAACCATTTTGGTTCGACTTCAAACGCGGTCAGAAACCGCGCTTTGATGTCACCGGGGATGCGTGGAATCTGAGACAGCGTTCCGTCGTAATACTTCAATGCTTCCAGCATATCAGCATCCCACAGACCACGTTCTTTCAGCTCTGTGACCAGCGAGGTGTTCAGGTTTGTGAATTCACCCGACAGATTGCTTTTCACAAACAGGTGCTTGTACATCGGTTCAATCGACTGCGACACACCAATGATGGTGGAGATCGTCGCGGTCGGAGCGATGGCCATGCAGTTGCTGTTACGCACGCCGTGCTTCGCCACGGAGTCGCGAACAACAGCCCAGTTCATGCGGGCCGTGCGATCGACGTCGATGCGACAACCGCGTTCCTGTTCCAGCAGATCCATCGTGTCGATCGGCAACATGCCGCGATCCCACTTGGAACCCTTATACGTGCTGTACACACCACGTTCAGCTGCCAGCTCAGACGACGCCAGAATGGCGAAGTAGGAAATGGCTTCCATGCTGTAGTCGGCAAATTCCACCGCCGCCACGCTGGCATAGCTGATGTTCATGGCCGCGAGAGCGTCCTGGAATCCCATCAAACCCAATCCTACCGGACGATGACGCTGGTTTGACGTCTTCGCTTCATCCGTCGGGTAGAAATTGATATCGACGACGTTGTCCAGCATCCGCATCCCGGTGCGGACTGTTTCTTCCAGCATCGGCAGGTCAAGCTGGCCGTCCGTGATATGAGCCAGCATGTTGACTGAGCCCAGATTGCAGACAGCAGTTTCCGTCGGCGAAGTATTCAACAGAATCTCCGTGCAGAGATTACTGCTGTGCACAACACCCACATGATCCTGAGGCGACCGAATATTCGACGGATCTTTCCAGGTGATCCACGGATGACCGGTTTCGAAAAGTCGAGTCAGCATCTTCCGCCACAGTTCAATGGCTGGCAGTTTCTTGGACATCCGGATTTCGCCGGCTTCTGCCATTCGCTCGTACTCGATGTAGCGATCTTCGAACTTCTTACCGACCAGATCATGCAGATCGGGAACTTCATCCGGGCTGAACAGCGTCCATTCGCGTTCTTCCTGGACGCGCTTCATGAACAAGTCCGGAATCCAGTTCGCAGTGTGCATATCGTGCGTTCGGCGACGATCGTCACCCGTGTTTTTGCGGAGGTCAAGGAATTCCTCAACATCCATATGCCACGTCTCAAGATACGAACACACGGCTCCCTTACGCTTTCCGCCCTGATTCACCGCAACCGCAGTGTCGTTCACAACCTTCAGGAACGGAATCACACCCTGACTGCGACCATTCGTGCCTTTGATGTGCGAATTCGTGGCGCGAATACTGGTCCAGTCGTTGCCAAGTCCCCCAGCCCATTTGCTGAGCTTTGCATTATCGGAAACGCACTTGAAGATGTGTTCCAGATCGTCCTTCACGGTTGACAGGTAGCAGGAACTCAACTGCGGGTGATTGGTCGCGGAGTTAAACAGGGTCGGCGTGGCGGATGTGAACCGCATGGTCGACAGCATGTTGTAGAACTCAATCGCCCGCGATTCCGGCTCGTCCTCTTTCATCGCAAGGCCCATCGCCACACGCATCCAGAAGTACTGGGGAGTTTCAATGCGCCGACCGTCAATATGCAGCAAATATCGGTCGTAGACCGCCTGCAGACCAGGGTATTTGAACAACCCGTCGCGTTCCGGATGCAAGGCCGCTGCAATGCGGGTCAAATCCAGATTCCGGAGGTCCGGCGTCAGACGATCTTCGTTAATGCCATCGATCACATAGTGTTCGAACTGGTTGCGATACAGTTTGCTGTATTCCGCCGGATTGACAGGCGAACTGCCCAGAGCCTCATTACTGATCACCATTCGCAGCAGCCGCGCAGCCACGGTGTCGAACGCCGGATCACATTCGATACGGCAACGAGCGGCCAAAATCATGGCGCGGTAGATTTCGCCGACAGAAATCCCGTCAAACACGGATTTCATCACTTCTTCAAGCAATGCGTTCGGGTCACACTCCGGCAGTCCCGCACAGGCGGCGTCGATGCGTCGGCGAATCCGCGCACTGTCGAACGGCACGCGAACGCCGTCTTCCAGTTTGACGAACATCTTCGGCTGCGGCACAACATCTGAACCTTCCATGGTTTCAGGATGCAGCAGAGAGCGGATCTTGGCATGTTCGGCACGATAGACAATATAGCGGCGTGCCACTCGGTAGTGACCTCGCTTCATCATCTGCATCTCAACCAAATCCTGAATATGCTCAACGCCCACGCCACGATCAGACGCAGCATCATTGGCCGCCTCCGCAACCACCTGCTCTGTGATTGAGCCAACTTCCAGTTCAATGTCTTCATCCAGCGGCTGGTTGACCGCCAGATTTTGCTCTGCTCGAAACGCATTGCTGATCGCCCTGGCAATCAAACTCGGCTCGAACGGAACGGTTCGTCCGTCTCGTTTGCGAATTATCCATTCTGATACTGCTCGAATCATTCGACGCTACTCCCCTTGCTTTTTCCACGTGAAAACTGCGCGTCATACGCAGAGAATTCAACTCAATGAAAACTCGACACAAACTCAACTCATTGCGGCAACGCCGCGAACAACGTAACTGACTCTCTGAGTCGAGCAACAGTACACTCAAATTCAGAAATCCAGATTACCAGATCGCTACTCGACTCAGCAGAGTCCAGCGGCGAAATCACGACCAGTCCGTCTTAAGCGCAGCAGCTAACACCAACAGTTGACCAGGGCAACTCAATCAGGCAAATGAGATTGAGGCAATTGGCAGGCAATGAGGATAGCAGCCAGATACGCGAGCGACGAAATTGTCATGTGATCGACCTCCTGTCGAGGGGGGCTTCCTTACCGGGACGTGGTGCAGAATAAGCTGCGGCCAGACCATGTCAACAAACCTGCCTCAATGTCACTCAAACCGTGTTCTGACAACGGTTTGCGGTGGTGTGTACCAGAACGCAGCGTTAAGGCAGATTCATCAACAACCGCAATATAGTGGGCTTCTGAAATCTGTCAACACTAAATGTTGTATGTCTGCAACATCGTCACAGAAGCCGATTTTCGTTCAGGTTTTTCTGAAAAATAATGAAACTCACTCCAGACATGCATCCACCGCATTGTGGATTTTGAAAATTGTTGGTGATGAAATCGGAGGGCCACGGTCGGTTTTCCGGGCCGCCATTTACGATCGGGCGATCTGCGTCGGAAGCTTCCGTTGCATCGGAGTAATGCATGCGCGACAAACGCTACAACCGGTCCCGGTTCACTCGTCCGACAGACCTGACTATTCGTGCAACTGCTCCGGTCAAATCTGCCATTGAATTCAAGTGCCGTCGGTTTAATGTTTTCTCTGAACCGATAAGTTCAATGATCAGGCGTAGAATCGCCTGCGCGTAAAGTCCCCTGATGCCGGTCTCACGACTGCCAGGGGTTGAATCAGGAGTCCGCTGCCATGCGCATGAAGTTTCTTTTTTCGGCAGTTCTTTTCGCAGCCACGGCTTCAACCTGCCACGCTCAGACCCATGGCTGGCATGCCGCGTTCGAACAGGCTCGCACTTCAGCTGAGTCTGCTGCGCAGCCGGTTCTGATTCACTTTCATGCATGGTACTGCGGTCCTTGTCAGAGAATGGATCGTGAAGTGTTTGCAGACTTGCAGGTTCAGCAGGCCCTGACAGATGGGATGGCATCGGTCAAGGTTGATGTCACGCACGAGCCTGAACTGGCAACGCGCTGTGGAGCGACATCGGTCCCACGCGACGTTGTGATGTTCCCGGACGGGACAATCGTAACACTGAACGTGGGGTACATGCAGAAGCCGCAGTACCTGAATCTGCTGCGAGATATCTCGGAACGCGGAAAGAGCATGTCGGTCCCGAAGCCAACTGACCCGGCCCCAGGGAATACCACCGCATCCAGCGGTGCACCCGAGACTGCGGGCGGCGCAAAAGTAAACGACTCTCAGAATTCTGCCTCGGCCCTCAAGTCCGATGCCTCGGCACCATCGATCGATCCACCACTCATCGGGTTGGAAGGTTTTTGCCCGGTCCTGTTGCATGATAAACGCGAGTGGACGGTAGGAAATGAAAAGGTCACGTCAGACTATCGCGGGGTACGCTATGTGTTTTCCTCAGAAGCAAATCGAGAAATATTCTTAAAGAATCCGTCTCTTTATGCACCACAGGATCTGGGCTGCGACGCCGTCGTTCTCACCGGCACTCAGCGAGCTGTGACGGGAAGTATTCGTTTCGGCGCGTTCTTCGACGAACGGCTGTACCTTTTCCAGTCGCCGGAAAACCGAGCAGAATTCAAGCAGAACCCGTTGAAATTCGTGCGAATTCGCAGCGCTTTGCGAGTTGATCAGGTCGAGGGACGAAAGTTTCAATAAAATGTTCGTTATTGTACCGCAGAGTACAATTGACACGGACTCGAAATCAATCAATACTAATCCGTAGCCGGGCTGCGTCCAGCACTGGTGTGTGTTTCCAATATGGGGACATCGATTGTGTGAAGCATCTCCACAGATGCGATTGTGTTTGGCGTGTCGAGTTTCGATACGATTGTTTTCGAGGCGATTGTTTTCGAGGCGATTGTTTTCGAGGCGATTGTTTTCGCTGCGATTGTTTTCGCTGCTCGATGGAACTCCTTGATAGGCTTCCACTCGCTGTCTGAGCTTTCTGGTTTGGTGCTTCCCACAGAATTTGGTGGCATCTCAAAAATTGTAAGCCCCGGAAAGTTTCGGCAATTGAAGGCCTTTTCGTTCCTCGGCACAGATCGGGTCGTGACCACTTTGCTGAATTCCTGGTTTGAGTTCAGGCACATTCAGGCATTTCCGTCTGGTTCAAGGACGAACTACGCGAAAATGTAAAGGGGCTTCACCGGAAAGTCTGTTGGAGGTCCGGGCAGGACAGTTTTGCTGTTTGCCGTGGATTTGTTCCGCACAAGCTGCAATAGCAGCCATGGTCTCTGTTCGCGTCCTGGTTCGGACGCACAACTCGTTTTTTGTGTGACACTTCCGATTTCTTTTGCAGCAGGCATCGAAGATTCTGCCGGACTCTACAGAGTGGCGATGGTTCGCCACGGTGAGTCGGAATTAAGTCGGAAAAGTCCGTTGATCGAGGTCTGTGACGAATGTTCGTCCTCTGCCTCCCTACCTTTATAAGGCTCAGTCAGGTTTCCATTTATGCCGACAAGCAGTTCCGATTCTGAAGGAACCAGCCAGCGGACG
>JAYSPO010000774.1:0-3528 GCA_043722015.1 Candidatus Kuenenia sp.
CGATTGGCGCGATTCTTTGCGGTCGCATGTTGTCATTCCGTCGCACGGTGATTGCGATTCTGTTCGCAGGTTGCGGATTTGGTTTTTCAACGATGATCAAGAGCGACGGTCTGTGGGGAGATTTTGCTGTCGATTTGAAATGGCGGTGGCAGGAATCGAACGAAGATCAGGTCGTGGCGAATCGCGATCAGAAATCGGCGGTTGCGATGACGGACTTTGCAAAATCTGATGTTGAACAGTGGCTGGCGAAACCTGAGTGGCCTGCATTCCGAGGCGAAGACCGCTCCGGTCGGCAGCATGGGCCAGTTTTGTCGTCGGACTGGTCAGCGACTCCGCCGGAACAGATCTGGAAAGTCGGCGTTGGGCCGGGTTGGTCGTCGTTCGCTGTCGCCGGCAAGCTGCTGTTTACTCAGGAGCAGCGTGGTTCGATGGAAACCACTGTCTGCTATTCCGCAGACTCTGGCAAAGAGATCTGGACGCAACAGATTGAATCGCGTTTCGAAGATTCACTCGGCGGTCCGGGACCTCGAGGAACGCCGACGCTTGCTGACGGCGGTCTGTTCGTGATGGGAGCCAGCGGTCATCTGCTGCGGCTTGATCCCAGGACCGGCGATGTCGTCTGGCAAACAGATCTGAGGAAAGTCGCCATGCGAGATCCGCCAATGTGGGGCTTCTGTTCGTCTCCACTGGTGACAAATTCGCTGGTCATCGTGCATGCTGGCGGTGCCGGCGACAAAGGGACACTTGCGTTTGATGTTGCGACCGGCGAACTCAAATGGTCGACGGCATCCGGCGATCATTCTTACAGTTCGCCGCAATTGAGTACCGTCGGAGGCGAACCACATGTGCTGATGCTGACCAACAACGGCATCGAATTGCTTGACCCTCAGACAGGCAAACTGCGTCTGAACTACGAGTGGAAACATAATGGCTATCGAGACCTGCAGCCACAGGTCATCAACGGAGATTCAATTCTGCTTCCGACCGGGATGGGATCCGGCACACGCTGCATTCGTGTGGTGAAAAACGGTGACCAGTATTCTGCAGAAGAACTCTGGACATCCCGTGACCTGAAGCCGGACTTCAACGATTTCGTGGTGTTTGAAGACCACGCCTACGGATTTGACAATGCGATCTTCACCTGTATCGACCTGAAAACCGGTAAACGCCAATGGAAAGGCGGACGCTACGGCAAGGGGCAAGTGTTGCTGCTGGAAGATTCCAGGCTCCTGCTGGTAGCAGGCGAATATGGCGATGTTGTGCTGCTAAAAGCAGACCCATCTGCACATTCTGAACTGGCCACGTGGAATGCGATCAAGGGCAAGACATGGAATCATCCGGTCGTGATCGGTGATCGTCTTTACATCCGCAACGCGGAGGAAGCCGCCTGCTATCGCCTGCCTCACCCAGCGCATCTGCCGGCACTAGCTATACTTCACGCGGTCATGAGTGAGGGAATTGGCGAGCGGCATGCGTCAGCTTGCCGGTACAAAAACGAGGTACCGGAGGGCTGACGCCGCTCCGCTCGCCGGACTCATTTCAGCCCACGCGGAGTATAACTTGCCGATCGATCGGGATCAGCCTTGATGCAGGATGAGAACCATAAGCCACGATTGGAGCTATCACGCTGTCGATGGCATGGAATCTCAGTCGGCGGAGCGACTGAGCTACGTAGGCGACGTCGCTCCGCGACTCGCATTCCCGATGGAGCCTGTGCGAATACAACGCCATCGTCATGCCGGACTTATCTCCAGGTGACATCATTACGGTTGCGTGAGGTCATACAGTTCGACGACCGAGAACGATGTGTTGTCCGGGACCAATTGCTCAAAGCTTCGCCAGGATCTTACCATCGCTCGTTCGTCGTTGGAGAGTTTGCTCCAGGGCTGTTGCAGCAGAACTTTGCGGGAACGCAGGACGCCGTCATCCAGAAGCTGCTGTAAGCGGGCGGGATCGACATACTCGGTGTAGCCGTAGGTCATGCGATAGCGGAGTACGGCTCCCCAGTTGACGAAAATATGCGTGATGCGATGCTCTCGCAGCTGCTGAAGAGTCAGCTCCGGCGGCAACATCCGGCGTTCGGTGACGGGCCGCTGAATGTCCTCGGGAAGCGTCGTCCATGCTTCAAACAGGCACTCATCGAAAACTGTGTTGTAGGCGAGAGCAAACGTGGCGTCGAAGACTTCGGCTTCTCCGACCATCAGAACCCTGGCATCTGGCGGCAACGTTTCGTTCAGATAGCGGATGTCTGACCGGATCGTTGTTTGCCGGGCAGCTTCAAGATCCATAAGTCCGACATGAAACCCGACCAGCGCCAGTCCGCAGAAGCGGACGTTGAAGAGTGTCACCACGGCGATCACAGTCAACAGGAACGACTTCCAGATCTTCGAAGCAGAAATGAGCCATGAGGCTCCGGCTGCGAGGCTCAGCAATGGTATCAGCGGAATCCAGAAGCGATCAATCCGATGCGTAAACGCCCACCAGGTTGCAAAGCCCCAGAGGATCAGGCACAGGATAACGGGCAATGTCTTAACTCGGCGCCACAGGAATACAGACGGAACGGCCAGCGCAAAGAGCAGGCCGCTGGTCCATTTGTTGTAAACGGCGGCACCAAGAATGTGTTCCGGGATGCGACTGAGTCGATGTTCCGATGCTGCATGAGCTGGTTTCCAGCTCGCATCCATTTCGGGCGACCATTCGCTGCCGCCAAAGATCCTGTAGGCCAGCGGATAGACGGGATTGCCCGTTTCCGCGAGGTTCTTCAGCAGCCAAGGCGCGATCATCGCGGCAACTCCCAGACTGAACGCTGCTGCCGGAAGGAGCAACGACCGCCAGCCATGAGCAGCATGCGATTGCGGTTGCGGTTGAACATCACTCGCCGAGGCGTTCCGTGACTTCCTGAACTGGACGGCGATCACGACAGCGGTCGGCAGGATCACGGAAATGAGCCCGGTATACTTCGACGCCATAGAAGCGCCAGCCAGCAGGCCAGTGATGATCGACAAACTAATCGTTCTGCCCGGAATCTGCCAGACCAGCAGCGCGCACATGGTGGCGGCGATCAGATAAAATGTCAGGGCACCTTCGGCGTAGGCGATCAGCGAGATTCGCAGCGTCCAGGGAGTTGTCAGAAAAATCAGCGCTGCGAGCCATGCGGCGTCCTTGCCGATCCAGCGACGGGCGATACTGAAAATGCTCAACGTGCTGAGCATCTGAAAGCTGGATAAGACGATCTGTCCGACCAGCGCGCCGTGCCACCAGTCAGCGGCGAAGATCATGCCGGTGAGGCTGAGCATCTCCGTGAGAAACGGGAAGCTGGTGTACACGTTATGTGGCAGGAAGACGATCTGTCCCTGTTGAAACCATTCCTTTGGGCCCTGCAGATGATATTCGCGGACATCAAAGTCAGTCGGTGGCGAGACAGCTCCGAGCAGCAGATACACGCCAAAGGGCACGATGATCATCAGCGTCAGTGTCCTGATGATGCGCGATGAGCGTTGTGCTTCAGGAACCAGCCTGAGCGGAGCC
>JAYSPO010000775.1:0-1256 GCA_043722015.1 Candidatus Kuenenia sp.
CGGATGAATTGCCAACAGTCAACCCGACCAGCATATAACCCGCATGAGCAATGCTCGAATACGCCAGCAGTCGCATCAGACTGGTCTGACGCAATGCCAGGAGGTTGCCGACAAACATGGTCAGAATCGCAAGGACCATCAGCACGACGCGCACTGCACCGACGGGCATCCAGTCCGTAAAACTGGCTGCACCAAAACACACGGGAAGCAGTCTGAGCAGCGCGGTAAAGCCGACGACTTTCGGCACGAACGACAACATCGCGGCGGAGGACGGCGTGACGCCCTGGAACACATCCGGGGCATAAAAGTGAAACGGAACAGCGGTAAGTCGAAAACTGAGTCCGGCAATGATCAGAACCATGGCGAGGCGAAACATGCCAAGATTTGTCGTTGCGGAAGCAGCCGATATTTTTTCGGTGATCGCAGTGAGATTGGTGGTTCCGGCGATGCCGAACACCCAGCTCAAACCGTACAGCACAAAAGCAGAAGAAAAGATGCTGAGCAGGAAGTATTTGATCGTCGCTTCGTTGGACATCCAGTCGCGCCGTGCAAGGAACAGCAGGATATAGGTCGGGATACTGACGAGTTCCAGTCCCAGAAAAATGCCGACAAGGTCATTCGACAGGGCAACAAAGTTGACTCCGGCAAGAATGGCCAGCAGGCAGGCATGAGCTTCGGCGGCGTGGCCATCGTCAATCTGATCCCATAGCACCAGAGTCAGCAACATGCCGCATACCAGCGAGACGCCGCGCACGAACCACACAAATTCATCCGGTCGAAACGGCCCTGCCCCGGCGCCCAGAATGGGAGCCTTGGTCCAGGCAAACATCGCAGCTCCCAGAGCCAGCAACGATAGAATTCCCCAGCGATGTCGTAAACCGGCCGGTGCCTTACCTGTTTCGCTGACGAGAAACGGTCCTGCAAGGAACATCACACACACTGTCGCCAGCAGAATGATCTCAGGAATAATCAGACCTGCAGCCTGATTGATGGCTTGATATGGAGGCACTGGGAAAAATCCCCGGATAATTAAGGAGGACAAATTAAGGAATGGAGATCGCGGCGTTATTGTTCTGCACAACTGTGTTGTTCTGCAATACGGCTAAGTTCGGGTTCTTGTTCTGACTTTCGAACAATCCTGCGACGGCCTTGATGTCAGGTTCAATGATCTCAATCAGCCCGGCCGGAAATAACCCGATCCACAGACACAATACAATCAGCGGAGCCAGCGCGAGGAATTCACGAGGATTCATGTC
>JAYSPO010000776.1:0-2619 GCA_043722015.1 Candidatus Kuenenia sp.
CAGTGAACAGATTCTCCGGAACTCGCAGGTCCAGTTTCAGGTTCGCAGTATCGTGGCGGCGATCAAAGACGCAGAAACAGGCCAGCGCGGATTCCTGATAACCGGCGATGAAAAATATCTGTCATCATTCCACACAGGCTTCAGCAAAGCTGACGAACATCTGGCCTCGCTGCATAATCACAGCGCCACCGGACAATTGATGCCGGAACAGTTTGCACAGTTGAAACAACGGATTGCAGATAAACGCGAGATACTTCAGGACGCAATTGATGCTCGTCGCGACGGGCCGGATGAAGTGGCGTTCGCCAAAGCACGCGATGTTGTCGCCACGGGCCGCAGTAAGCTGCTGATGGATCAGATTGAAGCACTGTCCGGTGAAATTCTGGCCGCTCAGGACGACAAACAGGAACAACTGGAGCGACGTGCAAATCGTCTGGCTGGCCAACACGTCGCAGCATTGTCTATTGGACTCGTATTGACTCTCGGTACATTTCTTTCTGCCGCTGTGGTAACGCATCGTGAGACGTCCGAACGTAATCGAGCGGTCCTCAGGCTTCGTACCGAAAGAGCACGTCACGTCGCCGTCATTGATGCTTCGATGGACGCAGTCGTCGCCGTCGATCACGAAGGAAACGTCGTCATGCTCAATCCGATGGCCGAAACTCTGTTTCAACAACGCGAACGTGATGTTGTCGGTCAATCTTTTCTTCGACTTGTCGCCGAGAACTTTCGACCTGAGTTCGCCTCGTTACTGGATCCTGCGAACACGGATGCACCTCAGCGAAGCCGAGTAGCTGTCGGCAAGGTTGTCTATGTACGCAAATCGAATGGGATTGAGATTCCTGTCGAGGCCGTCGTTTCGCGGTCAAAAATTGATGGCGACGTTTTGTTCACAGCGATGTTACGTGACGTGACCGAACGAGAAACCGGCCGTTTGCGATTGAGAGAGCAGACGGAGATTCTTGCCCGTATTCGTGATTCGATCCACGTACGTGATTTGCAGGACAGGATTCAAAGCTGGAACGACGGAGCACAAAAACTCTTCGGATGGGACGCGGCTGAAGCCATTGGAAAGACTGCAGCTTCCCTGTTGGCCGGTACCTCCGAACACAATGAAGCTCAGATTCTGATGGATCTGCTGACAAATGGCATGTGGAACGGCACAAGGGAAGTTACAACCAAAGATGGTCGTATTCGAGACGTCGAATCCCGCCGTTCGCTGATCGTGAACAATGAAGGTCAGCCAACTTCGCAGTTGGTAATCGATATCGATATTACGGAAGAGAAACGTCGCGAACGGACTGAGCGGCGTTCGCAGCGACTGGAAAGCATTGGCACACTGACCAGCGGAATTGCCCACGACATGAACAATATTCTGACACCCATAACGATGGGGGCAAGGCTTCTGCGAAACTACAACAGCAATGAACAGATAAGCGGACTGATTGACACCATCGTGTCCAGTGCGGATCGCGGGACGGAAATGATCCGCCAGCTTCTATCATTTGCTGGAGGAGCATCAGGGCCTCGCAAGCTGGTGGACCTGAACGAACTGATTGAAGAGACGTGCGGAATCCTGCGGCACACATTGACATCGAAGATATCCGTCCGAGCGCGGGCGGACTCTGCGTTGTCACCAATTCTGGCAGACGCAACTGAACTGTCGCAGGTGCTGATGAATCTTGCGATCAACGCGCGTGACGCAATGCCGAACGGCGGAGAACTGACGTTCGAGGGGTCTAACATCACGCTGAACGAGAATACGGCACACGTTCAATTGCCACCGGGCCGCTATGTCTGCGTTTCAGTGAGTGATTCTGGTATCGGCATGCCGCCAAATGTCGCGGATCGAATCTTCGATCCATTCTTTACCACAAAGGAACAGGGCAAAGGTACAGGACTCGGCTTAGCCACTTGCCTCGGGATTATCAAAAGCCATGAGGGTGCGATCTCCGTCTACAGCGAACCTGGACGTGGCACAAAGTTTACGTTCTACATTCCTGCTCAGGAGGGTGTGACTGAATCGCAGATTCAGCCGGTCGGCAGCGAATCGTCGGCTGGGCAAGGACAGACAATTTTGCTGATTGACGACGAGGAATCTATTCTGCGAATCGCCAAAGCAACGCTGGAGTTTCACGGCTACAAGGCACTGACCGCTGTGGGTGGAGCTAACGGGATAAGCATGTTTCAGCAGGAGCAATCCCGCATTGATATTGTGATCGTGGACATGATGATGCCGGAATTCGATGGGAGTGAAGTGATTAACGCTCTCAAAGGAATTCGCTCGAACGTACCAATCATCGCAAGTAGCGGACTTAAGAAACCTGAGTACGGGAAAGGCAGTCTCGAATCAACGGTCGGATTTCTTTCAAAGCCGTACAACGACGAACACCTCCTGCGAATTGTGCAATTGACTCTGAAGAATAACCAATGAACCGCAGCCGTGACCGCCGAGTCACGTTGACCCTGATGATACTAAAGCAGATTTGATATGATTAAGTTACTTGTCGTAGACGATGAACAACTGATTCTGGAATGCTTTCGATACGCATTCCCACATCCTAAATACGAACTGATCACCGCGACGAATGCGGCGGACGGTTTGGCATTGTTTCATGC
>JAYSPO010000777.1:0-3747 GCA_043722015.1 Candidatus Kuenenia sp.
GCACAATGCCGAATCGATGCGATGGTCTCAGCCGCCGTGGCGTGCTGCGTCTCGGACAATTGACAGGGCTGGGGATCGGCCTGTCGCAATTGAGTTCGATCAACGCTGCCTTTGGTGAGCCACGCCGCGTGGCCAAATCCTGCATTCTGATCTGGCTGGATGGGGGCCCCAGTCATCTGGAAACCTTCGATTTGAAGCCAGACGCCGCAAAAGAAGTTCGCGGCCCTCTGGCAGCCATCGCGACGGCGGTTCCGGGGATTTTCATCAGCGAATGCATGCCGCAGACGTCGCAGCGCATGAAAGACTTCGCTCTGATTCGGTCAATGACGTCGCCATTAGGTGAACACAATCTGGGAACGCACTATCTGTTGACCGGCTATCGACCTACACCCGTGCTGGAGTATCCGTCGTTTCACGCCGTGGCGAATCAGCGGCTGCGACCGGCAAAGTCGATTCTGCCAAACAATGTGGCGATCCCGGACTATCGTGTGGGAGGCGCAAAGTTCAGCGGAGCTGGCTTTCTGCCCAGCGAATTCGGACCGTTTTCATTAGGAGCCGACCCGGCTCAGGCCGACTTTCGTGTGCGAGATCTCAGCCTCACGGCGAACCTGACACTGGAACGCATTGAGCGTCGCCGCACATTTGCCAGGCAACTCGCAAGCTGGAGCGACGGTGACACGTCACTGACTTCTGTCCCAGGCGAGTCGTCAGGTCATCTGTCGAATGGTCAACAGGCGCAAGCGGCTTTGGAACAGGCACTGCGGATGGTCACGTCGCCGGAAGCCGCATCTGCGTTTCGGTTGGAAGAAGAATCCCTGGAGACCCGGCAGCGTTATGGTTCCAGATCCGTGGGCCAAAGTTGTCTGTTGGCTCGACGGCTGATTGAACGCGGCGTGCGTCTTGTCACCGTCAATCATCAGGGCTGGGACACTCACGACAACCTCTATACGCGGCTCAAAGAAGGTTACACCGGAGCGAAGGTCGGAGTTGGCCTGATTCCTTCACTCGACCTTGCCGTTTCGGCGCTGGTGGACGACCTGCGGGATCGAAGGTTGCTCGACGAGACGCTGATCGTGGTGATGGGCGAATTCGGTCGTACGCCGAAGATCAACACGGCGGGCGGACGAGACCACTGGCCTCGAGTCTTCAGCGTGGCTCTGGCGGGCGGCGGTGTTCGCGGCGGCCAGGTAATCGGCGCAAGCGACGCCACCGGTGAATCACCGGCCGATCGTCCGGTGACTCCTGCAGACCTCGTTTGCACGATCTACACGCTGCTGGGACTGGATCCTGCGAGCGAATTACAGACCGACACCGGTCGCCCAATTCGTCTTGCGGCAAACGATGCTCAGGTGATTCAGGAACTGCTGGCATGATGCGTGACTGCAGTCGGATCATTGCGGTGTGCCGATGGATCGTGGCATGCGTTTTTGCGGGTGTTGTGCTCACCGTGCGTGCATCGGTGGCTGATGAACTTCCGATCGCTCAGCCGTCAATCACTTGTGCAGTGATCACTTCCGACGGCCGAACCGTGATTGATGGATCGCAATCCGGCGTTCGCATGCGAGACTGGAAGAATCTGGCGGTCGAGCATACGCTGACTGTTGCCTGCCGCCACATTCACGACGTTGCGCTGTCAGGAGATGAGACCCGACTTGTTGTGACCGGGGGCAATCCTGGGGAATCGGCATGGGTCGGAATGTATTCATGGCCAGGTCGAGACCTGATCTGGTCACATACATTTTCTGATGACGTGGCTTACGCGGCCAGCTTTAGTCCGTCAGGAACGACCCTGGCAGTGGCGTGCCATGATCACTCAGTTGCATTATTGGCTGCGGAGACAGGCAACACGAAGGCCGTATTGAAGGGACATTCTCGTCCGGTCGCTGCGGTGGCGTTTCTGCGCGACGACACAACATTGTTGAGCTGCGGGTTGGACCAGTCACTTCGCGTCTGGGACGTTGACCGAGGCACCATCGTGCGTTCGCTCACGAATCACACGCAGTCGATCACCTGCCTCGCCGTGCAGCCCAGCGAGGGACATACAGATCCGATGGTCGCAACGGGGAGTGAAGACAAGACGGTGCGACTTTGGCAACCGATCATCGGACGTCTCGTACGATTTCAGCGACTGCCATCCCCGGTCACTGCTTTGAAGTGGACTTCCGACGGGCACACATTGGTTGCCGGATGCCAGGACGGAATCATCCGCGTCATCAGGGCCGACACACTTGACACCATCGAACGCGGCGCGACAGTTGCAACATGGGTCACAGCCGTAGCCGTTCATCCAACGGAATCCATGGTTCTGATCGGCGACGGAAACGGAAACCTGACGAAAATGTCGATCTTCTAACCACGGATTTCCCAGTGCTGGCTTCGCCCGCAACGGAAAGTAGCCATCACGCTCCGCCGTGATGAGCATTTGTCAGTCGATATTCATCTATCGAGACAGTGTTCCATAATCAGCCCCGTTGCATGGGGCTGAAGCACAATCAGCGCAGGGGGCTCCATTCATGTGGCCCAGATTCAAGGCTCGTCACGGCGGAGCGTGACGGCTACGTTGCTATTTGCCCGTCACCGATGGCGATTCCAGGCAATTGCGAGCGGGGTTGCTGCCAGGGGCATGATCACCAGTGCGGCAAATGCCAGGATCATTGGGTACGCCACGACGGGCAAGTCTGTCGGTCGCATGGCGATTCCGACTACTGCAATTGCGATCCAGATGGCTCCCGCTCCGTACTGTGCTTTGTGAGTCAGAAATCTCCGTCGATGAGCTTTTACAAACGCCAGAATTGTCGCCCCGACAATCGTGAGCGAACCGAGGAACAGGCTGATTTCAAACACCTGATTCTGAACCTCGGCGGAAAAAACTTCCTGAAGAAGCATCATACCGATGCCGTATGAAATCAGGCCAGACACTCCGAAAAACGCCATTCGAATACCGCGACCGGACAGGCCGATCAGCGACAGGTTGGTCATGGCGATCCACGGCCCAAACAGTGTCAGCGGGAGGTACCACGCTCGCCGCTCCGGTGGAACAACGGGCATCGGAACGTGGGGCATGAGTTGCGAGATCAGCAGGCATCCGAAGAAGCCTGCAGCCCACAAGCTCCAGGCAATCAGTATGCTCCTGAACGCTGTTTGCAGAATCGCGTGTGCAAAATCAGAATTCGTGAAAGGCAAAGTGGATTGAAAGTTCCCCATTCCTTCCAGGTTGATGCCTCCAGCCAGATCGCGAATGGTTTCACCACGGTTTCTGGTCGTATATTCATTGGAGGATATAACCGTCAGCATTCCGGTTACTCCCGCCATCAAAGTCAGGAATCCGCTGCCTGCGAGAATTCCCGCATAAAACTCTGCCAGAGGAGGACCTTCGTTGACTCCGTATGCGATTCGAATCAGCCATACGCTGACCACGACGACGTAGACCAGGATCACGACGAGCGGTAACGCCAGCCCCTTCAGCGTCCAGTCGTACCAACGCTGAGCCCCGGCGGCAGATCGAAACGGTTGAATTCCGATCCCGGAAGTCGTGGTCATGGCATCCCATGTTCGCAGCAGCCATTTCCAGCCTCCCAGCGACGGCATGCGTTCACCGCACCTGTCGCGCGTCACTGCGGCAACTGTCACGACGTACGCCAGGCCGACGACACCAGCCAACGTCACGATTTCAACAGGTGTTACTTCAGACCAGTAGTGCGTTGCATTGGAGAACCATCCTCCATATCGTGAACGCAGCCACATAAA
>JAYSPO010000778.1:0-2117 GCA_043722015.1 Candidatus Kuenenia sp.
GTTCCGCAATAGCCGTAGCCGACGCGGATATACATTGTGGCCGTGCCCGTTGTTCCGGTCATCGGTATGTCAAACGTAGCATGGGCGTCGGCGACAACAGCTTCGTCCCGCTGGCCGAGTGTGGCGACCGGGAAGAGTGATTGCTCGCCGTCGGTGAAGATTTCCCATGTCACCGGAGCGAGATCGTTGAGCTTGTAGCCATCGGGAATCGCCAATGCAATCCTGACGGATAATTTCTCGCCTGGAGCGAATGACTTTGCTGCGGAGTCGATCGCGTCGGAGGTGTCTCGCACGGCAGCGGTCTTCGGCAGATCCGGTGGTGTCAGCCCCGCGACTTCAAACACGCGGGATTGTTTCGTATTCAGATCCATGACCACAATGCGATGATTATTGGTATCCGCGATATACAGTGCCGATCCGGAAACTGACAAGCCTCCCGGTTCGCTCAACTGCAGCGGTTCAATTCCATTGCCTGCCGCGCCGCTGCCGGCAACAGTGGAAACTTTTTCAGACTTCAGTTCAATTTGTCGTAATGCATGGTTATACGAGTCTGCGACGAAGAGCGAGTCACCGAAGATCGCGATTCCCAGCGGATGTTGAAACCGTGCTCGACTACCAACACCATCCACTTTGCCAAACGCGAACAACGACTGCCCGCGCGGCAACTCTGATGTGCCAGCCACGGTCGTCACGCGACCGGTGCTCTTCGTCGGCACTTTGCGGATCGCCGATCCTTCGCTGTCCACGACATACAGAAATTTTCCGTCGGCATCTGCCACGATTTCCGACGGCTGCGCGAAAGCGCAGGTCGTCAGTGGCCCGTTCATCACATCTTCACTTCCGCTGCCGGCATAGACATTGATCGTTTCCTCACCGAGTTTGTGCGACCAGATCTGATGCGGCCCGGCCATGGCGACATACAACGTTCCTTCAACATGCGCCAGGGACCAGGGACTGTTCAAGGGAGACTCCAGCAGGTTCCCGCTGAGAAATCCCGGAGAACCCTGTCGGCCTGTCCCGGCCAGAGTTGAGACAGTTCTGGCTTCCAGATCGACTGCCCGCAGCAAGTGGTTTTCAGTGTCGGCAACATACAGCACATTACCAACCAGCACCGTTCCCTGAGGATGATTGAACTCCGCCACTTCAAACACACCGTCTGTCCTGCCACTGCGACCGGTTCCGATGGTGTGCAGCAGTTCTCCGGTGGTCGAAGCAACGACAATGCGGTTGTGATTGCTGTCAGTGATAAAGACACGTTGTGAGGCATCATCGGCGAGCACTTTCCCGGGATATCGGAGCGTGGTCGGCGACGCTTTACGGGCCTCCGACTCGAAGACCAGCGGCGTTTCATCAAGTGTACCCTTCCAGCGATGGTACGTGATCAACTGTGCGACAACGGCGTCGATCAATTCTCTGTGACCTTCACCGCTCTGCGATCCTGCAAACTTGCCCTCCGGATCGACGATCGCCAGTGTCGGCCATGCGCGCGTCCCGAATTTGCGCCAGATCTTCATTTCGCTGTCGTTGACAACCGGGTGCTGAATGTCGTAACGCAGGATTGCGTCGCGGATGTTTTTCGAATCTTTTTCGTTGTCAAATTTTGCCGAATGCACACCGATGACGACGATCTGCCTGGGATACTTTTCTTCCAGAAACTTCAGGTCCGGAAGTACGTGCATACAGTTGATGCAACAGTAGGTCCAGAAATCCAGAATGACAATCTTGCCTTTCAGGTCCTTCATGTCGATCGGCTGCGAGGTATTCAGCCATTCTGTGCCGCCGTCCAGAATTCCTTCCGGCACTGCGACGGCCTGCGGGAATGGATTCCGTGGCGTATCTTCTGCGGCTGCCGCATTTGCCGGTGGCGGATCTGCTTTTCCCTGAACCGGCGCGGCCACGCTGAATTGTGCTGAGGCCGCCATGGCCAGCCACGCGATTGCGAAGAAGTTGAGGCTGTAGAAATGTCTACGACGACTCATGCCGTCACGTCCTTTCGTCTGATGATTGGGGCGTTAAAAAACAATGGCCCGCTTAGTTATTGGGAATCGGCACTGCAATTATGAGCGAGAATGCCACTTGGGTTCCATTATTAGACTTCCGTTGTACGTACATGCGCA
>JAYSPO010000779.1:0-5709 GCA_043722015.1 Candidatus Kuenenia sp.
ACGACAATTGACGGACGCGGAGTCTTTGCTGCGATCAATTCAGACTGAGATGCAAAAGCATAAACGAAACCAGCATGGATTCCTCTTCATTGCAGCCCATGCGCTCATGAAACACATGCCGCGCCTCCGAAGTCTGGTGATTCGCCAAGGCAAATGCATGTCGTCGTGCGTCTTTTCCAATCTGGGAATTATTCTGAGTCGAACGCCTCTGCCACGCCGCGATGGAAAACTCACGATCGGAGAAATGGTCCTCGATAAAGTCGATTTCATTGCGCCCTTGCGGCCACTGACAGCTGCCGCGTTTTGTGTCTACACTTACGCAGGAGGTCTGACGATCAATCTGCACTTTGACCCCCGATTGATTTCAAAGCAGCAGGCGAATGATCTCCTGGAACTTTTCCGATGGAAGATTCACGAATCTTTAAGCAACGCTGTTTAAGTGCTCGACGAACGTTTCAAAACGACCTGGGCAGGATTGATGGCCTTGAATTTGCCTTTATTCGCTGTGATCTCGAACGCCTGCGGGACGGATTCAAGGCCGTCAAGCTGATGAGTGATCGTCGATCGCACCTGAACTCGGCCCGCTGCCACCAGACGCACGGTGTGTTCCAGATGTGCTTGAGTGCTGATGTCCGGAAACAGATATCGCAGACTTCGTTCTCGCAGGAGATCAATGTTCATTTCGAACGGTGCGCCGAACCACGAGACGCCAATGAGTTTACCGCCTGAGCGAACGGCATCGATGGCCTGTCGCACGGTTTCTGTCCCGGCCATTCCTTGTTTCGGACTGCCCCCGGCACATTCAAAGACAACATCGGCACCGCTGCCTTCGGTCAGATCATGAATCGCCGCGACGACATCGCACGTCCGCGCATTGAGCGCATGATCTGCTCCCAGTTGTTTTGAAATCTGACACGATTCGTCTCGCACATCCACAGTGATGATCCGGCCGGCTCCACTGATGCGCGCGATCTGAAGGCACTCCAGTCCCATACTGCCCTGGCCAAAAATCACGACGGAATCACCCATGCACAACTGTGCGGTTTCGACGGCCGCCACACTGTCGCTCAGAGACTGCAGACACGCTGCTTCGCTGTCGGAAATACGATCATCGACCTTGACGAGCGAAATTTCCGGCAGAATGGCGATGTCACTGAAACATCCCGGCAGGTCAAATCCGATCACCGGACCCTTGCGGCAGAGATAACTCCGTTCCGAAAGACACAGCGGACACTTTTCGCACGGCAACTTTGCCCGCGCGGCAACTCGATCACCTGCCTTAAAACGATGAACACCTTCGCCGACTTCCACAATTCTGGCACAGAACTCATGCCCAAAGAGTTGCACGGGCGCTTCGTTCTCCAATCTCCGTTTCACTCGATCGTAAGCCAGTGTCGGAATTCCGAACGCCAATTGAGCTTCTGTCACGCTGGGCTGAACACAAAGCGGTTCCACCAGAACATGGCGCGGCTTCAGTGCGGGGACGGGGACTTCATCCAGACGAAAATCGCCGAATCCATAAAATCGCCAAGCTCGCATTTTCAGATTCCTTCAGGATGCCTGCAGAATGAATTTTTGAAGTGTGTGACAGTCCGGCGAAACATGCCCTCGGTTGGCTCCGGCGGACCAGACGACTTCCGACACATACACGTCACCGTGTGAGTCGATCCTGATATCGTGAGGTGCAAAGAAATCACCAGGAGCTGTGGGATTACTGCCGCCTCCCCAACGCATCAGCAATTGACCGTCTGGAGAGAAGATACTGATTCGTCCTCCGGTCGCGTCAGGCGTTGGTGGAAAAGTCCCCGGCCACATCCCGGAACGATAGCCAAGTTCGGCGACGAACAGGTTTCCGCCTGTATCGAACGCGACCTGACATGGACGAGCAACGTCGGTGCGTTCGCCGAGAAATTTGCCGTTGGGAGCAAAGATCTGGATTCGGCTATTTTCTCTATCGGCGACATGGACCGTGCCGTTGCGATCTACAGCAATCCCATGCGGAACCTGAAACTGTCCGGAGCCCGATCCCGGTTCTCCCCAGGATAACATCAACTTGCCATCCGCAGAGAACTTATGAATACGAGCGTTGCCGTATCCGTCCGCCACGTAAAGATCGCCCTCCGGAGACAATGCGACGTTGGTCGGAAAATAGAATGGCGGACCGGCGTGCGTGATCGTGCGGTAGTCGATGCTCGTGGCCCCCGTATCCGATGGTTGTCCGCTGGTTCCCAGTTTCCAGATCAACCGTCCATCGAGTGTGAACTTGCGAACTGTGTGGTCAAGATCGTCAGTGCAGTAAACAGAATCATCCGGACCAATCGTGATTCCGTGCGCTCGCGCGAAAACGCCTTCGCCCCACGATCGGAGAAAACGCCCTTCCCGATCGAAGACCATCACCGGATGTTCGCCTCGATTGAAGACAAAAACATTGTCCGACGAATCGACGGCCACCGCCGAAACCTCTTGCCATGAATATCCGTCCGGTCGCTGCACCCATTCGGCATTCGCACAATAGGTGAAGCGATCAGAGCCGACGACAACATGTGTTTCGAGAGACATAATGGAACGATCTCTTGTAGGATGGACATTCATGTCCGTCGCATGGCCATGAAACCCTGTCGAAGCGAAGGCCATCGTGCCTCGACTGTTGTGCGACAATGCCACGATGCATGCCCAATATCTCGGACATGAATGTCCAAGTTACAGGAATTGAAGCTTTGCCCCGAAGTCAGTTAGGTGTAAAAGTCCGCAGCTGCGGCAACTGATAGCCTTCACGATTCAGCCGAATGCGGTACAAACTGGCACCGGCCGTGATGTACAGCAAATTCAGATCTTTGCCCCGACCGAACCCCACGTTGGTGGGAACTTCAGTCGGAATATATGCCAGCTCTTTTCCTTCCGGCGAATACACGCAGATCCCCGGACGATTTTCCGCTCGCACTGCAACATACAGATTGCCATCCTTATCGACGACTAAACCATCCGGCCCATCGAACGGCGCGTAGTCCACAAGGACCTTGCGAAATTTCGCCGTACCGTCTGCGGCCAGATCATAAGCCAGCAAGGCCATCAAACCTTTCCTCAGTGGCAGGTTCACTTTGGTGCCTTCTTTGGCGTTGGGGTCGGCGAGTCGGTCTATGGCAGTTCCGCCGTTTTCGTTGCTGACGACGTAAAGCGTCTTCTGATCCGGTGAGACGCAGACACCGTTGGCCTTGCCTGCGTCCGTGATGATCCGATGCAGTGAGCCGTCCAAATCGATCCGATAGACTCCGACAACCGGCTGGTCGATGGGCTCATGACCAAGGTACCGAGGATCGCTGAAATAGATGCGGCCTTTTTCGTCAATCGTGATGTCGTTCGGTGAATTGAGCTTCTGCCCTTCAAACAGACCAGCAATGATTTTTGACTTGCCTGTTTTCATGTCTGTCCGAGTGACTTTGCGGCCACCGTAGTCCGCACCTTCAGCAACAATCATGTTCCCCGCCGCATCGAACTTGATACCGTTCGACATGCCACTGGGAGATCGAAAAATCGATGTCGCCTTTGTCGCGGGATCAAACTTCCAGATGAACCCTGCATCAATGGCTCCATTCTCGTCACGCGAGACATGCGAGAACGTAATTTCGCTGAAGTACACCATTCCATCCGGGGCGACACTCACACCTTCAGTCAGTACCTTTGACTCGAACAGTTTTTCCAGCTTTGCGTCCGGCGGAACGATTGGTTCCTGAGCAGGCAGTGTATTGCAACTGCATAGCAAGCCGAGAAGAACGAGTGTGGATCGGCAGAGCACACAGAGGTGCCGGGGACAGGTCAGCATGTGAAATCCTTCGAACAGAAACTTGGGGGAGGACGAAGATTATCCTGTAACATCGCACAATCGCTTCCATTTTTCCACGAAGCCGGGACGCTTAAGGACATCTGGATTCACGATACCTCGCGGGCGCTGACCCGAGGCCAGGTCAATCATGCCCTGACAGGCGGCTCGCCCGATGTCGCGAAATAACTCATCCGTCCATGCGATGCAGTGCGGAGCAAGTAACACGTTGTCAAATTGGGCAAAGGCTGGTGGTGCAGTCAAGGGCTCGACTTGAAAACAATCCAACGCAGCCCCTGCGATCTGGTGTGACGTGAGAGCATCAATCAATGCGGCTTCGTCAATGATCCCACCACGAGCCGTGTTGATCAGATACGCCGTCGGTCTCATCAGGCCAAGTTCGCGCGCCCCGATCAGGTGACGAGTGTGTTCATTCAGCGGACAGTGGAGCGAAACAAAGTCGGCCTGCGTCAGCAATTCATCCAGCGTCACCGCACAAGCACCATGAGCGCTGATGACGGATGCCGACGCAAACGGATCAAATACCAGCGGTGGTTTCATCCCGAAACCAGAAAGCAGCCGCACCAGCGCCTGCCCAATTCCGCCAAAACCAATCACACCCAGCGTCCGATCGCGAAGTTCACATCCCATGAACTGGCTCCGTTCGTCCCATCGCGCTTCCCGGATCAGTCGATCCTTCATCCGAAAATGATGTGTCAGAGCCAGCATCCAGCCGACAGTTGCTTCGGCCACCGGACGATCGACGGCTCCTGCGGTAATGAAAAGCAGCACGTCTGCATCGCTGCAGGCCTTGACATCAACACTATCATAGCCGACACCAAAGCGGCCAATCGCCAGTAGGTCATCGCTCTGTGTCAGGCTCCGAGCCGTCACTCGGGGAGTCAGCACAATCACGCCATTGACCCCCGCCAACTGCTGCGGTTCGATCTCACCACGATGATCTGCGAATTGACTGACAATGATACGATCGCAACCATCGAACAGCTTCAGACCAATGTCACGGTACTTCGTGGCACCGTTGGCGTCGTAGAAGTCAGCGGTCAGGGCCACTTTGAAAGACGTTGAAGTCTGCGTCATCTGTCGGAACCATGCCATTGGAACATACGTTTCACGAGGCTTTGTACCGAATGTCGTGCCTTCACGCCAACTGTCTGAGCGGCGATCGGCCGACAGGGGTACTGTCGCGAATTTCCGTAGGCCGGACCAAGCGGAGCGCCGTTCCGGCAGGGTCGCGAAACTGGACCTGTCCCCGTCTCTTCCCCGTGCCGTCCATGTACAGAATGGTGGTTATCGACTTTTGATTGCGGTCGGTAATCGGCGTGTCATCCGGCTGACCGTCGAGGACATTCGCATCCACCGTCTGAGCAAACTCGCCGGAAAGATACGATTATCAGGGCGAAATCTCATTGACTTCATCAGAAACGGATCCGTCCCCTTGGTGTCGTGCAAAATTGTTACCTACTCATGTTTGAATGTCTCGGTTTTTCTGAGCAGTTGCTCCAGCATGTCGCTGAGTTCCGAAAACGACATCAACTCCAGATCGGGCTTCGCTATGGCCTGTGTACCCAGTTGCTTCTGCAGAACCAGGATCTGCCCGATCAAGATTCCTTCTTCTCGACCCTCTTCTCGGCCTTCTTCTTTTGCCAATCGTTCGACGGATGTTACGTAAGGCATCTTTTTCTCCTCTTCGATCTGTTCTAACGCCGCTCTGAATTGTATCGCCAACGCTGGCGGTAAGTCCATCATCCAGTCGATCACCCGGAACATTTGCCGGATCTCGTCGCTGGATTTTCCGCGTTCGTACAGTGATCGCATCAGCCGTAGTTTCCATTGCTCCCGATTGATGGGATCGCCAGTCGTCTGCTGAGTCA
>JAYSPO010000780.1:0-2091 GCA_043722015.1 Candidatus Kuenenia sp.
GGAGCCATTTCGATACTGACATTCATTTCTTCCAGCGATACACAATCAAAGCGTCCAGGGCACGGACGAAGACCTGATCATCGGCGACGGCGAGATGTGCCCAGGTGGTGGCGTCGCTGACATGCCGTTCAGATGTCTGTGAAAACTCGGTCGGATTCGCATCGATCAGCCGCAGGTCTCCGGTTTCGTCAAGCGCGAGTAGTCTTGAACCGTTGACCACCATGCTCCAGTACGCGCCGAACGGAGTCGTCCGCCACAGTGATTCACCCGTCGCCGGATCGATGCAACTGAACCGCTTGTTGCGGAGATGCAGATAAATCCTGCCATCGACAACTGCGGGCGAGGACATGTAGGCTTCTGTCGTGTTCTTCCAGAGTTCCTTCACTGCGAAGCCGGCGTCGGTGCGAGTGACCTCAAACATCATGGCTCCGCCACCGTAACTGCTGGTAAATACGCGATCACCGATGACCGTCGGCGTCAGGATGTTCATGTCGCGGAAGGATGGGATCGCGATCGACCATAACTCTTCACCGGCGTCCATACCAACTCCGCAGAGTTTTGATCGCGTCTGCACGACAAGCTGCTTTGTCCCCGCGATGGTCGCCATAACTGGAGATGAAAACGAGCCTCCCATCATACCGCCTTCTTCCTTGAGTCCTCTCCATACCGTCGCCCCACTCTTGCAGTCAATCTTCACCAGGCCGTCTGAGGTCTGTACGTACAGGAATTCGCCGTCGATCAATGGAGAACAGACGAAGCCAAACGACTGACCAACCGTGCCGAATTCTTCTCTGAAATCTTTTCGCCATGCTTCTTTTCCGGACTTTCCATCCAGCGCGACCAGCACATCGAGCATGCCTGCCACGTAGAGTTTCTCTCCGTCGGAGATCGGTGTGGCGCGAATCCAGCTTCCATTGGACGCTGCGAAGAACGGAACAGTCATGGCCCCCGGCCATTCCACCTGCCACAGTTCTTTTCCGGAATCACGATCGAGCGCCCGGACCACTTCCTTTTCCTTGTTCACCGTTTCCGTGACAAAGACCCGATCCTGCGCCACGATCGGGCCAGAATAGCTGGGTTCCAGCGGAACTCGGTATGTCTCCACCAGCGTCGCTTCGTCAAGTTTCTCCGGCCATTCGGTTCCTGCGGGGACTGCACACAGGCGATCCGGCCCACGCCACTGAGTCCACTCCGCCCGATCGGCGGCAACCAGCAGCGAGGGAATGGACATCACGGCGACACTGAAGAGAAACCGTTTCATGATCGTTTTTTCCAGTCGTTTTTCTGTAGGATGGACATTCATGTCCGTCGCATAGTCCAGTCTACGGGAATCGCGCTCGACTCAGAGAGTCAAGCTACAGGGGCTGTTGTAGACCCGTTTTTCAAAACGTCCACCCGATCGCATGAAAAGTCTTTGGGAGCCGTTAGACTTCGTGGATCTCAGGTCATTTCCTGGCAAAAAAACACAGACAGATTGCGATTTTTATGAACCAACGGCAGGACTTGTGTCAGCTTGAAAAGCTGCGATGTACGATTCTGGCAAATTCCCGCGAAGCCTCGCGTCTTGTGGCCACTGAAATCGCGACGCTCATCCGGAACCGCAAGGCTGAAGGAAAACCAGCCGTGCTCGGACTGGCAACTGGCTCCACGCCGACCAGCATCTATGCCGAACTCGTCCGCATGCACAAAGAGGAAGGTCTGTCGTTTGCCAACGTCGTGACCTTCAATCTCGACGAATACTATCCGATGCAGCCGGAAGACCTTCAGAGCTACATGCGGTTTATGAAGGAGCATCTGTTCAATCACATTGATATCAAGCCCGAAAATGTGCATGTGCCGGACGGCACTGTTGCGATTGAAAATATCGCCGACTATTGTCGCGACTACGAATCAAAGATTGCTGCATCCGGCGGGATCGACATTCAACTTCTGGGGATTGGCCGAACCGGTCATATCGGCTTCAACGAACCTGGTTCCGATCAATCCACGCGTACGCGCATGATTACGCTCGACAGCGTCACGCGGATTGATGCAGCAAGTGATTTCTTCGGCGCGGAAAACGTCCCGCGGCGTGCGATTACGATGGGCGTC
>JAYSPO010000781.1:0-1693 GCA_043722015.1 Candidatus Kuenenia sp.
TTCCTCTACGGTGGACAGCACTTGGCTGTGCCGCAGAGGAAACCATGTGTCGGTTGGCGGCGGTGCCTCAACCTGATCCAAATCGGCCCGTTCGACAAGACTGGCACCACGATGAAGAATCAACTGACTCAAACCACACCTCCGATACGTGAAAGAACCATGCACCAACGACTTGCTGATGCTGATCCAACGTAGCGCAATCACTGGGTGGTGAGGCCGAACAAAGTGATTTGCGTCAACCGAAATTTTGTGACAGCGCAGATCGTGAAAACCCCGACTTCAGTCGGACACCCTCTGATGCGGCGACAGGCAATCCTGTTCTGAAAAGTGCCCTGTATCCTTTCGGACACAGGGCGGCCTGAACGTTTTCAGGCACCGGGAGCGTTCTGTTGTGACGCTTGTTGTTTTCTGGCTCGACGGATACGAATCTCTTTCACCTTCGTGCGTACGAACAGGCAGATGAACGACGCAATCGTCTTGTGCCATTCCTTACCAAGCGTTTCGTCACCGACTGTGAGTGGTGCGAACCCATGCTTGCTGTGCATCCATGAATACAGATCGGCAGCATGTTGATCCGCCTCATCCCATTGTCGACGCTTCAATGCGTCCAGCATTTCGTTCCATGTTGCTTGAGGATCCATCACAGATCCTCCCCGAATTCGACCATTGCTTCGGGCCAATAGTTGATGCCTCCGTCATTGAAAGCATCTGTTTCGACCGTGTAGCCGTCGTCGCATTTCGTGCATTCGACATCCAGCGTGGCATCGTCAGCACCGGTAATTTTCAGTTGTCCGCCGCAGGTGCGGCACCGTCCGTCAACCAACTCAACGAGCATCGAACAAACTCCCTGTGGTCCAATGAGCAATTCGCTCAGGCGAAGCATTGTCGGAAATCGACAGTGCTCAGGGAGATTGCCACGATCCGGAGCGGCAGCGCAAACGGCTTCAGAACAAGTGCTGTTGCGTTGCGGACGTTGCTGCTGTGTCATCGCGCTTCTCCGAAAGCACGACAGCGGGAATATCAGGAATGGCAGTGTGCTGTTCTGCCGCATTGTGCTCCCCTACCGGTATCAAGACATCCTGCGACTCGTCACTGTTGTCGGACAGAGATTCCCCGCCCGACTCCTGCTTCGTCCTGTGAATCGCGATGAGCAGCGCATCCCGCACTTCATCAAGAGCGGTCAAAACCGGTTCCATATGTTCCTGTGTCAGTGTTTCAACCGTCGTTCGCAGTTCTTCCACAATGCGTTCGATGTCCGGTGAGCCCATCGCCGACAACTGACCAGGTGGATGAATCATCGTGCGTTCCACCGCAAGCCGTTCGTTCCAGTTTGCGGCAGACGGATCGACGGCCATGCGAGTGATGTGGACATGCTCGATCGGCTGCACCGGCAGACCATTCCGCGTCACCCATGAAACATCTTCACGAATGGACTCCAACACAGTGCCCAGCGACCGCAGTTCATCCGTCAGCCGATCGACCGACTCGGCAAGTTGTTGCGATTCCTCAACGGATTTGGTCGGCGGCGATTGACGTTGCGAGGGCATGGCCGGATCAAAATGCCAGAATTTTCCTCCCTGCGCTACATTTGCGACGGTGCGTTCATTTACCAAACCGACATGGGCAGAAAATCTTATCGCCAGACATGGTGTTTCGTGGTAAACTACCGGTTATGGAAACGATCACACGACAA
>JAYSPO010000782.1:0-13138 GCA_043722015.1 Candidatus Kuenenia sp.
ACCAGATCAGGTCACTGATCTGTGGGCGGTCGATCGAGTTGCAAACAGGCTCTGATACGGCAAGGCAGCGTCACCACCATTCGAACCTTGCGAGGCTGCACGGCGGCAGAGTGTCGTGCAGCGATTGGGATGCCAGAACACATCGACTCGCAGTCAGAGCCATCGCCCTGGCGTTATGGGCAACGGGATTTATTCAATCAACCAAAGGGAGAACCTGAGCGATGAACGAAGTCGAAACACTGACGGCACAAATGGAAGCCAACAAGGCATGTCGGCAGCGCCGGAAAGATGCGAACGACAAAGACTGGGAAGAATACTGTCGACTCGATCAACAGTTGAAACGAGCTACAGCAAAGACGCTGATTGGATCACTGGTTGTATTGAATCCAAACAGCAGTATCTCGAATCCTGTTCTGAGAAAACTGCGTGGAATGCCGGCGACTGTCGAGAGTATCGGTCGCAAGTATGCTCACGTGAAGTTTGAAAACGGAGAAGCCTGGCGAATCGGCTTTGATCGAATCGTTCCTGCGACTCCAGCGAACTCTGCAGACAGCACAGGCGGACAAATGGCAGACTCGATCGCGGACAGTCTGAACGGCGCTTTGGCTCGCATGTAACGAAGCGAGCACGGGCATTCGCGCGGTGGTCGGATGGAATTGAAATCATCGACAAGACTGGACAGCAAGAGGCGGCGGCGGATATCCTTGGTTTGCGGGATAGGCTTCGGAGTAGCTACCGAACCGACAAGCTGGCAAGTCTTCAGTCAGTTTCCCGCATTTCATTTCAAGACGGTTCACCCAGAAAGACAGGTGGCACAAATGGCAAGCGTCGAAAAAGACGGGCAGGGTTATCGGGTTCGATTCATCGATCATGAGACGAACCGAAGAGCAATTCGACTTGGAAGTCTCAAGAAAGCCGACGCCGAAAAGGTAGCACGTTACGTCGAAAGCATTGTCGTTGCCAAAAAGAACGGCTTGTCGATGGAGATGCAAACGGCTGCGTGGATTCGTAGCATCGGGCAGGAACTTCACGCCAAGTTGGCGAACGCGGGATTGATCGAGCAGCGGACATCGTCGCGACTGTCTGAGTTTATGGACCAGTATCTGAAGGACGCAAAGACAGCGGACGGCAGACCAGCGGCGAAGAATACGCTGAAGAAATGGAAACAGGCTCAAAAGGTTCTGAATGAATTCTTCGGGAACAGGAACCTGCGGGACATTTCACACGATGACGCATCAAAGTTCCGGCGATGGCTGGACGCAAAGACGTTGGGTGAAAACGGCAAGCGAACTCATGTCAGTGTGGCAAAAATGCTGTTCAATGCCGCCAAGCGTCGCAAGTTGGTGGATGAAAACCCGTTCGAATTCGAAAAGGCATCTTTGGTGCTGAATCGCACACGTGACTTCTATCTATCGAGGATGAACGCGAACAAGATCATGGAAGCCTGCCCTGACAACCAGTGGCGGCTGATCTTTGCCCTGTGGAGGTTCGCGGCACTGCGGAAGATGGAAATCTTTCAACTCCGGTGGGAACACGTTTTGTGGGATCAGGGCCGAATGCTGGTCACCATTCCGAAAACCAAACACCATGATGGTAAGGGAATCCGGTTCGTGCCTATTGGCGATATCATGCCTTGGCTGGAGAAAGCCTTTGACGAAGCGCCTGAGGGCTCTCAGCGAGTGATTACGCGGTTCACGGAATCCAATGTGAACCTTGCGAAGCCGTTTGAGAAGATCATTGAAGCAGCTGGCCTGACCGTTTGGCCGAAGCTGATTCAGAATCTTCGGGGGTCGTGCGAAACTGAGTGGCTGGATGCCGGCATTCCTGCGCATGTTGTGGCAAGATGGGTCGGGCATTCAGTAAAAGTTCAAAACGACAATTACGCACAGGTGGACGACCACCATTTCGACCAGTTCAACGCGAAAGCCAAGTCGCAGCAGATTCAGGCGACATCCGAATTGCAAAAGGAAGAGTCTGATGCTTCCGATGCAGATGCTCCAGGGGCACAGGCAGGGGCACAAGACATGCAAACTGAAGCGAACGGGCTAACGGGAAAAAAAGTAAGACCCCGAAAAACTCAATGTTTTTCGGGGTCTTGCGCTCCACTTAGGGAGACTTCGCTACCACTCAGTACCGGAGGCGGGGGTCGAACCCGCACATGGAATCACCCATACCGGATTTTGAATCCGGCGCGTCTGCCATTCCGCCACTCCGGCGGTACTTGAATTGCCTGCGGTGGTGCCGCAGGAGGCGGAGACTAATCGATGCGAATTCGATTCGCAAGGTGTTGGGACTGTGCGAGGACTCAGAATCCGGATGCGAGACTGCAAAATCGGTGCAAATGGAGTCTCCTTGGGGTCAACGATGCCAGAATTCGATGATCAAGGCAGTCCAATCGCTCGACATCGGCGATTCGATCGACGGCAGGCACGGTTTGCGTTACTTTTCGACGAGTCTCAAAGTTGAACCATGAAGAGGACGCGAACATGAAGCTTGGACTGATCAATAGTGCGTGGGCTCAGGCCGGGCGGGATACGTCGTGGGGAATTCGAAAGACGCGCGAGATCGGGTTTGATTGCATTGATATCTTTACGGATCCGCTGGACATCGACGTTCGCGAACGGCAGTTGATCCGTCGCGAGTGCCAAAAGGCAGATTTGCCGATCATTTCGGTCTGCTGCGTGGCGACCGGGCTGATTGATTTCAATCCATCAGTGCAGAGGTTTCACATCGAACGTTGCAGGAAATTTCTGGATCTGTGTTACGAATTCGAAGCGGAAAACCTGCTGCTGGTGCTGGGTGAATACCTCTGGAATCAGGAAGTCATTTCCCCGGCAGAACAGTGGAAAACCGGCATCGAGAACTGTCGGCGGCTCGCCGATTACGCGGCTGGACTCGGATTGCGAATTGCTTTGGAATTGGAACCGTTTCAATTGTCGCTCGTCAATAACGTGGACAACATGGTGCGATTTCTGGAGAATGCGAATCATCCGGCGTTGTGTGCGAACATCGATGTGTCGCATCTGCAACTCGCCAACGTGAAACCGGAAGAAGTCAGTCGCCTCAAGGACCGCGCGATTCATGTACATATTTCCGACTGCGACGGGGTACGGCACGGCGACCTGCCTCCGGGGCGAGGCGTGGTGGATTTTGACGGCTATTTGAAAGAAATTGCAAAGCTCGACATGGGTGGTACCATGTCGATTGAACTTGAGTACTCACCTGAACCGGATAGCGTCGAAGATTGGGTTCGGGAAGCGTTTACGGCGACGGCGGCGTTGATGAACAAGGCCGGATTACGAGTCTAATCGATCAGAGGCGGCCGGTGCGGCTGGTTAGCCGCCGGTCTCTCAGCGCGGCCCTTCAGGCCGCAACCAAAGATGATTGTTGTTGTACCACGCGAAGATCCTGATCGTTAATAGTACGATTTAACGCAATTGAAACTGGACTGAAATGATGCGCTGGACGCAATTGATCGCTGTGGCTTATGCAGGTCTCCTGGTGTTGCCGGTTATTGCGGCCGACGAGGCGTCAGACGGAGCTGCTGCGTTGCAACAGTCGGCGACGGCCGATGCAGCTAAGGTGGAGTTCTTTGAGGCCCGGATTCGTCCGTCGCTGGTCGAGCACTGTTATTCCTGCCACTCCGCCGCCGCGAAGGATGTTAAAGGCGGGCTGTTACTGGATTCGCGCGAAGGGATACTCGTTGGCGGCGATTCGGGGGCGGCTTTGGTGCCGGGGAATGTGGAGGCCAGTCTGCTGTTGGAAGCCCTGCGGCATGAAGGGCTCGAAATGCCGCCCGATCGAAAACTGCCGGATTCCGTGATCGCCGATTTTGCTGCGTGGATTCGTGATGGTGCGGCGGATCCTCGTCATGGCAAATTGGCCGGGAACAAGCGGACGATCGACATCGACCAAGGGCGGGATTTCTGGTGTTATAGGCCCGTTCAACGACCGCTGATTCCTGCCACTGAGGATGCGTGGGCAACGACCGATATTGATCGCCTCATCGTGGCGCGGCAATTGGTGATGCCAGGCGATTACCGGAAGCTTCTGCGTGCTGCAGAAGCCTCGCCGGAGATTCTGATTCGAAGGCTGACGTTCGTGCTGACAGGTCTCCCGCCCACACTTGAGGAACAGGAGATCTTCGCCAGCGCATGGGCAGACAACTTCCGGACGGCGATGGAAGCGACCGTTGATCGTCTGCTGGCGTCGCCGCATTTCGGTGAACGCTGGGGCCGTCACTGGCTGGATGTGGCGCGGTTTTCGGAATCCACTGGCGGTGGTCGCAGCTTGATGTTGCCGGATGCGTGGCGTTTTCGGGACTACGTAATTCGTTCGTTCAACACTGATAAGCCATTTGATCAGCTGGTGCGGGAACACATCGCGGGTGACCTGCTGCCGTCTGCGGGGGATGAAGAACATGATTCCCAAATCATCGGCGCGGGCTATCTGATGCTGGGGGCGAACAACTATGAAGAACAGGACAAGGAACAGCTGCGCATGGATGTCGTCGACGAACAGATCGATTCGATGGGGCGTTCCTTTCTGGGGATGACACTGGGGTGTTGTCGCTGCCATGATCACAAATTCGATCCGATCCCGACCACCGATTACTATGCTCTGGCGGGGATTTTTCGCAGCACAAAGTCGCTCCTGCCGAACAACGTGAGCGACGTTGTGACAGCCCCGTTGCGAGTCGGCTACGACAAGGCTGCCGTGGACGCCTGGGCCGCGCAGGACAAGGAACTTGAGCGACAGATCACGACACTGCAGAAATCCTTGCCGAAAGGTAAGCGTAACGCTGTCGTGGTTTCAAGGTCGCCGCAACTGGAGAAGTTGGCAGGCGTCGTCGTAGATGACCAGGAAGCAACATTTGACGGCACATGGATCGCGTCTTCGTTTCAGCAACCTTTTGTCGGCGACGGTTACAGGCACTGCGGACAACCGCGAACCGGACTCGCCGTGCATTACGAAGCAAAGCTGCCTGTGGATGGTGAGTACCGTATTCGGATGGTGATTAATTCCGGCGAGAGCCGGTCGCACAGCATTCCTGTGCTGATTGTGCATGCAGACGGCGAATCGATCGTGACTGTCAGTCAGCAGACCGCACCGCCTGGCGATGGCGTCTTTGCGGAACTCGGAAGATTTCGATTTGAAGCAGGCACGCCTGCGAGAGTCACAGTGAAAGCATCGGAGGCTTCTTCGGGGTATGTGATTGCGGATGCCATTCAGTTTGTTGATTCGTCGATCGCCGTTGTCGCACCATTGCCGAATGATCGAACCGCCGCAGACAACCCGGCAACGGATTCGCCGAACAGCGTCGAAGCAGTCGCCAGTCTGACGGAGCAACTCAAGGCTGTCGAAGCCACGCGCGCCGCACACACGAAGCACAAACCCAGCCTACCGATGGCGATGAGTGTCCGTGACGAAGAAACGCCTGCCGACTGGCATGTGCATATTCGCGGCGAGATTCGTAATCTGGGAGCTGTTGTGCCGCGCGGCTTTCTCACCGTCGCGACGCCGACAACAGTTTCTTCCAGTGTATCTGCCACTGCGGCGGAATCGTCCAGCGGACGGCGGGAGCTGGCTGAATGGGTCGCATCCCCGACAAATCCGCTGACGACCCGCGTCTATGTGAATCGCGTCTGGATGCATGTGATGGGTGAGGGCATTGTTCGGACTCCGGACAATTTTGGCGAGACCGGCGAACGTCCGACGCATCCGGAGTTACTCGACTATCTGGCGGATTCTTTTGTTACCGCAGACGCATGGTCCACGAAGAAGCTGGTGCGTCGACTGTGTTTGACTTCGGCGTTTCGGATGGCATCTCAGGTTTCGAGCGAAGCTGGAAATGTTGATCCTGAAAATCGGAGTCTGACACGAGGATTCCGTAGGCGACTGGATGCGGAGGCCATTCGCGATTCGCTGCTGCAGATCAGCGGGAGTCTGGATTTTTCGATTCATTCCGGACGCACGATTGCGAAGGTATCGACGTATGACAACGAATTCCATCACGACGAACATCCAATGGACTGCCGCAGTGTTTACGTGCCCTCATTTCGAAATACGATGTTGGACCTGTTCGAGGTTTTTGATGTGGCGAACCCGAATGTCGTTACCGGAAAGCGGACGAACAGTCTCCGGCCAGCACAGTCGCTGTATATGCTCAACAGTCCGTTTGTGATGGATCAGGCCCAAAAGGCCGCAGCGACGTTCCTGAAGTCGTCGTCGTTTCAGCCTGGCGATGCATCTCGCAGTGTTCACAATGCGTGGCGTATCTGTCTGGGACGCGGTCCTTCCAGTGCAGAATTGACGGCGGCACTTCAAACTGTCGGCGAGCAGCCGGATTCTGAACTTGCCTGGAGTACGTTGTTTCACAGTCTGTTCGCGTCGGTGGATTTTCGATACGTGGATTAATAGTCGTGGTTGACGGTTGTGGGTTTCGTCCTGGTAGACAGATTTTAGCGGTGATCCGACCTGCCCGCTGGCCACCGGCGCGCTGGTAAATCTCGGAAATCCGCAGGCACCGATTCTGACGGTTCGTCGGAGACAGGACGCAGAAGTCACACGACCGCACGTACCAAAGAGCGGCATGCTGCGGAACGGCTGCCAGGAATTAACGCAGTTTGACCGATTCCTTTCCGCGACATAGATCCTACAGAAGGGGATGATCCGATCCCATCGATTCGGTCTTCATTGCGTTCCTGCCTGCGGTTCATTGCGGGGCGTTGCTGAAAATCGTGCCTGATTCAGGAATCTCAAGGACAGATCGCGTGACACCTTCAGCAGCTACAAAGACAGAATCCGGTGACGCCCTGGATGAGTTATTCAATCGCGTCAACATGTTGCTTGGTGATCCAGGTGCAGGCAGCAGCAGTCGAAAGGAACCAGGCAAATCCGACGCATTCGTGCCGCGACAGCCTCGCAATATGCGGGAAACCGGCATCAATGCTGCGATGATCGAAAAAATTATCATGCGCTTCCTGTTTCAGGTAGGCGTCGAAACAAGTCGCCGCATCGCCAGTCAGCTGCGCTTACCGTACAAAGTGCTTGAAGCAATGTTCAAGCAGTTGCGATCAGACAAGCATATCGATCTGGCGGGCACGACTTCGACCGGTGATTCAGAATTCTGCATCACTGAATCCGGACGCGATCGCGCTCGTCGCTACAGTCTGGAATGCACCTATTTCGGTTCTGCGCCCGTTTCACTGGAAGATTATGTTGCATCTGTGGCGGCTCAGAGCATCGCCGGACAAGTCGTCACCAAGCAGGATCTGACGCGCGCGTTTAAAGGCTTGATTATCAATGAAGCGATGTTCAACCGCCTGGGACCAGCCATCAACTCCGGTCGTGGAATGTTTTTGTTCGGCGAGCCTGGGAATGGCAAGACGAGCATTGCTGAACGTGTCACGGATGCCTTTGGCTCGACCGTCTGGATTCCTCGCGCCATCGCGATCGAAGGTGAAATCATGCGAATCTTCGACCCGGCAGTCCACGAAGTGGTCGGTGAAGAAGGACAAAATTCCGGACTGCTGGATTCCATGGACATCGACCGCCGCTGGGTACAGATTAAGCGTCCGACAGTGATTGCCGGAGGTGAGTTGACGATGGATGAACTGGAAATTTCGCTGAACCCGACATCGCGGATCTGCGAATCTCCGCTGCAAGTGAAGAGTAACTGCGGGACACTGGTGATTGACGACTTCGGTCGACAGAAAATGCCTGTCGATATGCTCCTGAATCGCTGGATTGTGCCGCTGGAAAAGCGTTTCGACTATCTGAACATGCCGAACGGGAAAAAGATTCAGATGCCTTTCGATCAGCTCATCATTTTCTCAACCAACCTGGAACCGAAGGATCTGGTTGACGGCGCGTTTCTGCGCCGCATTCCCTACAAGATCGAAGTTCCTGATCCGTCGGAAGCGGAATTTGTGGAGCTGTTCCGGATCATGTGCGAGAAACTGGGCTTTCAGCATCGCCCCCAGGCCATCAAGTACCTTGTCGAAACGCATTACCGACCGACAAATCGTCCGTATCGTCTGTGCCAACCACGTGACCTGCTCCTGCAGGTGCGCAACTACTGTCAGTTCCATTCAGAGCCGCTGGAGTTATCCTGTGAGGCATTCGATGCCGCAGTGTTAAACTACTTTTCAGTGATGGATTAAGCGGATTTGGCCAGCGTTGGGTCGTAATTCATCGACACGGGATCGAGTGTCAGGCCAAGACAGGCGTCGCAATGGTTCAGCACGCGGCGATCGTATTCCTGGGTACAGACAATGCGAGACATGTTGTGTTTGGCACCCGGTGCGATCCAGAGTTGACAATGTTTGCCGACGATGGACTGCAGCCGAGCGGCGATCTCAGGCGTCACGTAGGAATCGCGGCCTCCGGAAATCAGCAGCACCAGATCGCTTTCGAGGGTTTCTCGTTCGCATTCCAGATGCACGTATTTGCAACGGCGGCGATTTTCACTTAGCTGCATCGCATTCCGCAGTGTCAGATCCACATGCCATGTCGGCTGCAATCGATACATCCACGGCGGAATCACATAATGGACGAAGCGATCGACAAAATACTTCGTCATGGACATGGTGCCAAATGCGCTGTCGGCAATGACACCTCGAATACGAGGATATCGACAGGCCGCCACCAGTGCTGCGACACCGCCGCGACTGACTCCGTAAGCGATCAATGGCAAGTTACTGAGCACGGGGCGCGATCCGATAAATTCCAGCATCGCTTCGACATCGGCCATTTCGTATTCGGTAATCCAGTGGATCGGAGAATACCCGGGCATTGCGGCGCTCTCTCCCTGACTGCGAAAATCCACCGCCATCACAATATAGCCATGCCGGATCAGTGCATCGCAGTAGCGTCTTGCCATCCAGTGATTTCCGCGAAGTTCGGGCAGGAACAGGACCAGACCTTTGGCATCTTTCCGATCCCCGTTGAGCAGACTCCCCTGGAGCGTGACACCATCGGCAGTCGGGATCAGCAGGAGTTCATCGTGTCGGTCGGGTGTTGCAGTCACAACACTGAATGGCGGCACATTTTCAAAGATGTCAACAATGCGTGGCGTCACATATCGGCGAAATGCCTGATCGCACGCCATCATGGCAACAATCACAAAGAGTGAGATCCATACCCACGTCACTTGAGAACTCCCGAATGCTGGCACCTCAGGATTTGAGTCAGGGCCGTCCTGGTTACTCCGACTGG
Source organism: Candidatus Kuenenia sp. (assembly GCA_043722015.1). Taxonomy (GTDB): domain Bacteria; phylum Planctomycetota; class Planctomycetia; order Planctomycetales; family Planctomycetaceae; genus SXXK01. Next base: position 9,220 of record JAYSPO010000782.1, read on the forward strand.
CAAATCGCCTACGCTTTGAACTCCGAAACAATCAATGCAACGTTCTGGCCTCCGAAACCAAAACTATTGGAAAGTGCGGCCTTAATTTTCTTTTCCCGGGGCTGATTGGGGATATAGTCCAGATCACAAGCGGGGTCGGGCGTTTCGTAATTGATCGTCGGCGGCAGCACGCCATCCCGAATCGCCAGCAGACACGTCATTGCTTCCACCGCACCGGCAGCCGCAATCAGATGGCCCATCATGCTCTTGATGCTGGAAATCGGCGTGTTTGCTGCGTGATCTCCAAGCCCACCTTTGATCGCCATTGTCTCGACCTGATCATTGACTTTAGTGCTTGTCCCATGAGCGTTGACGTAGCCGATTTCTTCGGCATTGACTTCGGCATCCCGCAGTGCCATCTTGATGCAGCTGATCGCACCGCGGCCCTCGGGATGGATATCGGTGATGCGATACGCATCAGCCGTGGATCCATAGCCGCGAATTTCGCCGTAGATTTTCGCGCCACGTGCTTTGGCATGTTCCAGTTCCTCCAGAATCAGCATCCCGGCTCCCTCTCCAAGGACAAATCCATCGCGCGTGAGGTCGAACGGACGTGACGCTGTCGTGGGCGAATCATTTCGTTCCGACAGTGCCGTCAGCAGGTTGAAGCCCGTCACGCCGAACGGATGAATCATGCTGTGGGCTCCCCCTGACAGCATGAGTTCGGCATCGCCGCGGCGGATAATTTCAGTCGCTTCACCAATCGCCTGACTGGACGCTGCACACGCGGTCAGACAGTTGAGATTCGGCCCCTGGGCGTTGAACAAACTGGACAGGTGTGCTGCCGGCATGTTGGGTTCGAGTTCCAGTTCGAACCGAGGATTCATTTTTTCGATGAAGTCGTGTGTGAATCGTTGCAGATCCGGCTCGCCGTTTTTATTGCAATCGGCCACCAGATTCATGAACTGCACGAAGTTCTGCTGTCCTTCGCCAGCCCCGAGATAGACACCGAATCGCGCGGGGTCGAACTCACGATCATCGTAGATGCCGGAAGCTTCGACGGCTTGTTTTGCGGCTCCGATGGCAAAACGAATGTTGCGTCCTGCGTCCGCGAATCGCTGCGGGTCATCGACAAGTGAGTCGAAGTCATAGTTGCGAACTTCAGCAGCAAAACGGGTCGGAAAATGAGACGCATCAAAGTGCGTGATCGGTCCGACCCCGTTGCGGCATTCCTTCTGCGCCTGCCACATGGATTCCACGTCGTTTCCGAGGGGAGTCACGCAGCCCATTCCGGTCACAACGACACGACGTTTCATCATTTCAATCAGTCCTGCAACTTAAAGAATACAGTTTTGTCAGACATGGACATCAGACGCACCGGCCCCGGCTTTGCCGACGGTCAGAATATCCAGCAGGTTCATCCGAAACACAAAGTTCTTTTGGTCAATCCTGCTCAATTGCGGATCATCCGAATTCAGATGGACAAACACAATTTCCGCTTCCGCGACAAGTCGTTCACCCACCGTGGCAGTCACAGTCACGCTGCCGCCTTCCTCTCGAGCGTCCTGAAGCTCGGCTGAGTAAATCAACTGATCTCCCGGACACGCCCAACTGTGAAAGGTCACCTTCGGCACTTTGGCCAGAATCACGTTGTATTCAAACTTATAGTGTTCGCCCAGCAGAATACCACCGGTCTGCGCCATGCCTTCGATCATCAGGGACCCCGGCATCACCGGGAAGCCCGGAAAATGGTCGTGCAGATGTTCCTCCGCCAGCGACACGTTCTTCACAGACTTCGCACGTTTGCCTGATTCAAATTCGATGAATCGATCAATCCAGTACCAGCGCATAAGTCACGGTCTCAACAATTGAGTATAAAACAGCGCCTAAACACACGCCGTGGGAAAGTTACAGGGCCAGCCTGCGCGGATCCGGAGTTACTTAAATGCTGATCTGGATTTGAACCAACGCATTACTTCAATCGAGTAGCGACGAACTTGCAGATCATATCCACCGTGAACAAGTCGGAAAGTTTTGATACCAATGGATTTGATGCAAAGCTGTCGATGTCCGCGTGTGGCATTTTGGTTCGAAGCTGGGCGATTCCCTCTACAGTCACCTTGCCGTCTGCCACAAAACCGGAATCCGCAGTTGCCAGATTCTCCGGGAAGAGTTCACCGCGGGGGATCTTAATGTCAAAGTTTTTTTCCAAACGGAATACGATGTCAAGAAAGTCGATGGACTCGGCCCCCAGATCACCGATCAATGTTGCGGTCGGCGTGACTTCGTCGTCGTCCACTCCCAAAGCATCGACAAGTGTTTCCTGTACTTTTACCAGAATTTGATCAGCAGACGCCATTAACAGTTACTCCCGGTCTGTGCCGACTTTCGAATTGGCAAAGACTACGATCGCCAGAAAACCCAGTCAGATGCTTCGGCTGGCGACCGATCCCGAAGCACAACATACGGCAATGTCGCGGACCCAGTTCCCGGACACCGCTGAACTCAGCCACGCCCTATTGTGGCGACATATGTCAAACTGTTCCAGACGTCATGGTGCTGAAATCGCGACACATCCAAAAAGATCCCCAATTTGCCGAGTCTGCTGTTCAAGAGAATCACGCTTGCGTTACGGATCCGGGGGCGGGGCTGTGTTTTTCAAACGCGAGAATTGCATGCGGGCATTTCCCTGACTGACGTCGAATTCTCCTACAGGCCTCCTAACGTCAAACCCCCGTCAACCTTAAGGATCTGGCCGGTCACGTAGGACGATTCATCTGCCGCAAAGAACAGCACAGCGTTCGAAATATCGTCGGGGCGACCCAGTCGCCTCACAGGGATTTTCTTTTTGATTTCGTCACCTGCAGCATTTACCACAGCCACTGTCATGTCGGTTTCAATAAAACCAGGTGCCACAGCGTTGGCGGTGATTCCGCGGCGGGCGAGCTCAGTGGCAACGCAACGAGTGAAGCCTTCGACGCCGCCTTTGCTGGCCGCATAGTTCGCTTGTCCGGGATTTGACACGTCGGCCGCGACGCTCGACATATTGATAATGCGACCGTAGCGTTGAGACATCATCTGCCGGGTCGCAGCCTGACAGAAATTAAATACGCTGGTCAAATTGGTGTCGATCACATCCTGCCACTGCTGGGCGTCCATGGTGGCCAGCAGTCCGTCGCGAATGATGCCGGCATTGTTCACCAGGATCTCGACTTTGCCCCATTTTTCGACGACGTCGGCGATGACCTTGTCAGCCGCCGGCTTGGAACGCACGTCCGCCTGAATAGCCCACGCTTCATGACCTTCCGCGGCCAGCGCTTTAACGACATCTTCGGCTGCGGCCGAGTTGGAGTTATAGACGAAGGCAACTTTGGCTCCGTTGCGAGCCAACGATTCCACAATCGCGCGACCAATCCCTCGACTGCCGCCTGTGACGAGAGCAATTCTGCCCTGAACTGTCATGTATCAAGATCCTCAGGTTAAAAATACAACATCAATGCGAGTCCTAAAAGACGGACTATTGTACGCTTTTGATCTGCTCAAAAAGTTCTTTCATCGACGCAATCAGCCTCAAATCGTTGTCTGCCAGCTGCGGATTGCGACTTGCAAGATTCTCCTTAGACAGGATCAACCTTGCACTCACTGCAGACAGACCACCGACTGTGCCTGATGCCATAAACTCTGCCGACGCATCATCGGACGATTTCATCGTCGCCGTCACTTCCAGCGTCTGTCCGGGCTTCAGAAAATTATTGAACTTCACCGCACGGGCCTGCTTCAACAGCAACGCACTAAACTTAAATTCATCGGTCACACGAGACAGCCAGGCACACGACTGAACCAGACACTCAACCATCATCACCCCGGGCAGTACAGAAAACCCAGGGAAGTGATCCTGAAGATATTCCTCCGCCATCGAAACGTGCTTGATCGTGGAAAT
>JAYSPO010000783.1:0-1226 GCA_043722015.1 Candidatus Kuenenia sp.
GTGACATCAAGTCGTGAAGTCGAAGTGCCGACGGTTTCGTATCAAAACGTCGTCGAAAATCGCACGGTCAACCGTGATATGGGCCGGTGGATGACCAATTACCACCCGGTCGCCAAATGTGCTCCGTGTCAGGTCGATCCTCGACCGGGCGTGATGGGATGGATGAATCGCACGGGCTACTCAATGCGAACCGCCTTCGTGCCGAACTACACGACTTCCCGCCAATATGTGCCGAGTATGGTGACATGCAACGTGCCTTCGGTACGTCAGGTGGCGGTTCAGGGAACACGCCGCGTCACCGTTCAGGAGACCAAAATGGTGGCTGAACGCAAGATGGAAAAGGTGTCCGTTCAGAAGCTGGTAATGCGGAAAGAAGAAGTGACCGTAATGCGTCCGCAGACCGCCTATCGCACCGTGCCAATCGGGTCATCCATGGCATTCGGCGGATATTACGGAGGATCACAAATGGCCTTCGGCTACCCGATCATCGACAACACGACTCAGTCCGTGCAGCGACCCACTCCTGATAATGTCGGCGGCGGGCCATCACGCACTGCGACCAAGGAAAACTTCGAAGCAGACAAGCCATACGACCGCAGCGATGCCACAACTCCTGCCGAAGGTGCCGGATACGAACCCCCTGCCCGGGACGATGAACCTACGATTTTTCCTCCGTCAGCTCGCCGTGAATCCAACAAAGAAGTTGTCCCGACAGCTCTCCGCCGCCCGTCTTCCACAGCTACTGCAGGTCAAACTGCCGGCAGTAAGTCATCGGGCTGGCGAGCCGCACGAAAGTCCAGCGAACAAAGTATTTCACAAAGTGACCTGACGAAGCCGTCGATCTCGATGGCCGATTCAGTGCGTGAACGATAGTCGCCATCGCGGCGACGACATGAAACCGAGTGCTGTCTCCCCGGCTGCACTCATTGAATCCTCTCCCCCTCTCTCCCCTCCTCCTCTCCTTTCCGGTTCAAGTTGATGCGTCCCCTCGCGGCACCGGTATCATACCGGTGCCCTTTTTTTGCGCGGATGATCACGTCGGAAATCTCTGACTCTACTGGATTCCATGTGCTGACTGTTTGAACCACGAATGAACACGAATCAACCCCAACGCGGGCTTCGCCCGAAACCCATGTTTTGAGACGAAACTCAGGAAGATTTGCGACGGGAAAATAAAAAGCAGAAAAATTGATAGCAGAAAAATGTCGGCATTCTGCATCTTGAAT
>JAYSPO010000784.1:0-3158 GCA_043722015.1 Candidatus Kuenenia sp.
GTCGGCCCGATGGATCTGCCTAAACTTCTGCCTGCGTTTGAACGCGAAGGTTCGGAAGCCTTCGGAATGAAGCTTCTGGCAACACTGACAGAGTCAAAAGGGCTGCGGGGACTGCGAACTGATCTGATTACTCAATTGCTGAAGAAATATCCTGGACCAGTGCAAACCGAAGGCCACAAGCTGCAACGCCTGCTGAATGCGAGTCTGGAAGAACAAACAGCCATGCTGGAAACCATGCTGACCACAATGCCTGAAGGCGACATGCGCCGCGGCCATGAGGTCTTTATGAGTAAGAAAGCCGCCTGCAATGCGTGCCACAAACTTGGTTACGGCGGCGGACGGCTGGGACCCGATCTGACCAGCATCGGACGCGCTCGAAATCGCCGCGACCTGCTGGAAGCAATGATGTTTCCCAGCATCAGCATTGTGCGCGGCTACGAATCGGTCTCGGTGGAACTTCACGACGGCCGCGTCGTGAGTGGCATTGTCACAAGTGAAACGGGTAACGAAATCGTAATCTCGGTCGATGCTCAGAAGACGCACCATATTTCACGCAGCGACATTGCCGAGATCGTGCCGTCAAGCGTCTCCCCCATGCCCAACGGCCTCGCCACCGCGCTGACTCAACAGGACATGGCGGATGTGATTACCTTCTTATTGAGCGACGAACGTTGATGTCCAATTTCAACCAGATTGTCGTGCTGTCTACTGCCGCGCAACTGACCGTTTTGCGTTTTATCACGATGTGAATCCACACTGCTTGCCGTAGTGTCTACGCGGCGATAAAGTTCAAGCCAGACGGTGATAAAACCGCCGAATAAGTGAACTATCCCCGGCGACTGGCGGGATAAGTATCAAAATCACCCACACCGAGAGATGCGATTCACACACGATGCGACACGGCCTCACGCTAAACGACATCGGGTGCCTCCTTGCGGTTTTCGCGCTCGCTGTATTTCTGCCTCTTGCAATCGTTGGCCGTCACCTTTTGCAATCAAGTGCTGAGGAGACGACGTTACGCAGTCTCCTGGGTTGGAGCTGCCTTGCCATCTACGGATTTGCGGCGACTTTAAACTTTTACTTGTCCGTGATCCGTCCCTGGCTGCATTGGCGGAGGGGCGACGCGGACTACAAACATGTCTCTGGAATACCAATTGTTCATTCGCTCTTACTGATCATTGCGATCGTCACCTTGCCTCCGAATATCGTCGCTGGTATATTAATGTTGTTGTTGCTCGGCCTCGACACTGGTGCCGCTCATTGGGCAGCGATTGCCGCAGCTACAGAATTCCTGCGCAAACGCGGATAACCATCGCGGGTACTTGGTGACACGTGCCGTTTCTCAGCAGAAGAGATTCAGGGAGATGTTCTCGTGGCGACCGTTTTCGTCGGTTACTCGCACATCGACAGCGGCCATGCCGATGCGGTCACCGGCGTGCTTGAAGAACTTGGCGTTGAGTATTTTCGTGACACGAAGAACATAGGTTGGGGCGATTCAATTACAGCCTCAGTCGGTGCCGGACTTCAAAAGGCACAAGGAATCCTAGTGATTATCTCTCCGGCCAGTCTCGAGTCACACTGGGTGCCGTACGAGGCATGCGGTGACCGTAGTACGGCATGCGGTGACAGGCACCTTGACGGCTTGGCACCCTGCAAGGGATGGCAAAACAACGGTGCTAAATACTTGAAAAAGGCCGTGAAACGCATTCGAAGATTGACGGAGATCGCAGGCTGGACACATCACTGTTTTTCCACGCTGGCTTCCTGCCACGCTGGTCAGGTAGACTATCACCACGAATTCAGTTTTTCGACTGCTGGTCAATGGGCACCGCAGGCGCAACGGTCTGCAACTTTGAAGTGGCATCAAAACGAGTGCAGGAGAGCATTGATGAACAAACGCCTGACGGCAGTGATCCAGCGAGAAGACGACGGCTTCGTGGCGTTCTGTCCAGAGCTCGACATCGCCAGCCAGGGGGATTCCATTCAATCTTCTCGTGAAAACCTGCGCGAGGCCTTGGAATTATTCTTTGAATGTGCCTCGCCAGGTGAAATCGAAGATCGTCTTGGCGATGACGTATTTGTCACACATTTTGAGGTAACGATTGGGTGAACTTCGGGTGCTCTCCGGTCGTGACGTCTGCAGCATTCTCGAACTACGTCACGCTCCAAAGACCAGCGTCGGCACAAGCCGCCGTTGACAGCCGTCCCCAAGGATCGGACAATCACGGATAATCAGTTGTCGGCGGGAGCGGCGATGCAATTTGAATGGGACGACCTAAAGGCTGCTTCAAACAAGCGAAAGCACGGCGTTTCGTTCACCGAAGCAATGACGGTATTTGGTGATCCACTCTCTTTGACTGCATTTGACCCCGATCACTCTGCCGAAGAAGATCGTTTCATCACGATTGGCAACGCGGCGACCGGCAGGCTTATCGTGGTTTCGCACACCGACCGTGGCAGTCAAATTCGAATCATCAGCGCTCGTGCTGCCACTAAAACCGAACGCAAGGAGTATGAAGATGTCAATTTCCCCTGATGAATTCGGAGAGCCGGGTGACGAAATGCGTTCTGAATACGATTTCCGGAAGCTGCACGGAATTATCCGAGGAAAATATGCTGACGCCTACAAGGAGCAATTGCGCATCGTCCGATTGGCGGACGACGTTGCGTCAGCATTTCCAGATGAAGCTGCTGTGAATGACGCTCTTCGAGAGTATCTCCGTGACCACAGCCCTGCATCCAGTGGCGCGTAACGAGATCCCGGCTATGTCTTCGCAAGTGCGGACATGCCAGTTCGGAATGAGGTTCATGGTCGAAACGAGTGGGCTTGTGGCGGCGCGTGCCATTCCAGCCACTTCACGCGATCGTGCAATGTTGACATCTCGCACCGTCGAGATGAGCCTTTTTTCGCGTACTTCATGATGCACATTGACATGTGCTAGTCACACACGTCGTCGGTAAAGGTCGCTTGAGAGGCAAAGGTCGCTTGAGAGGCCACCGTAGTTTCTTCAGCCACAGGCCTTCCTGAAGGCCTCGTCTCGGCGGAGCGAGACGGCTACATTCGGGCCTTGGCCCGCTACAACGTCTTCCAGTGCGAAAATGTCGCTGCCTGGCCGACACGTTGCCCGTCAGGATCGACCAGATTCCAGATGATTGCC
>JAYSPO010000785.1:0-5104 GCA_043722015.1 Candidatus Kuenenia sp.
GGGTGGTTGATGCGATCGTGATCGATGTCGTTCAGGTCGTCCCACAGTCGGAACTGAATCACCAGAGATCCGGCAAGCGCCACGTTCCAGACGACATCCGCCGCGTTAACCCTGCCAGACGCAGCTGTGGCTGCGACGGTCAACAGTGCGGCCACTGAAAGTACCAACGCCATCGGCAGACGTTCACGTCGATACCGCAGAATGTCATTCATGGGAGAGCTCGACAAAGCCGCGATCTCCGTTGACGGTAATGGTTTGGCCGTGAGCAATTTTCTGACTGGCATTGGCGACACCCACCACAGTAGGAATGCCGTATTCGCGAGCAAGAATGGCCCCGTGCGACAGCATTCCGCCGCGTTCGATCACCAGCCCGCGAATTAAAAAGAATAAAGGTCCCCAGCCGGGATCTGTCTGGCGTGTCACAAGTATGTCTCCCTGCGACAGGCGCGAAAACTCTGAGACATCATGAAGCACAGCGGCATGTGCGGTGACAGTGCCTCCGCAGGCTCCGACGCCGGTCAGGTGCGAGGTCGTGAGGCCTTCCAGAGTCGTCGCATCTGTCAGCTGTTGTGATGAGCGATCGCATGACTGCAGCCCATTATGTGATGCGTACGAGCTTCCTTCCGGCAGCTCAAATGTATCCGGCGGCTGCAACTGGCTCTGCTGCTGGTGCTCGGATTTTCGCCGACGTATCAGTTCGAGAGTGGATTCGCGAAGTGCCGAGGACTCCCGCTTTGACGCGGCATCTGATGGACTGAACGGGATGGATCTGAGCGTATCTTCAATCGTCGAAAGTTTCGACAGCAGGTCATCGATTTCGGAATGTGTCAGAAAGAAGACATGGTCCCGTTCGGCCAGAAATCCCAGAGACACCAGATGTTCGCCAACTGCCAGCACGATTCGTCTCAGTCGGCTGTACAGCAGCGCCTGTTTCAGACGAGCTCGTTCGCGAAGAGCGATGGATCGCTGTGTCCAGTTCAGCAGACAGCGTGCCTTAAGTACAGTCGTCGGCCACGGCCAAAAGCGGAACCACGATCGCCGCGCGAGCGTCTCGAATAATTGCTTCGTTTGCTCGATTCGCTGCGATTCCTGTTCAAGCAGCCGTTCTGCGGGGGACTCCCCTTTCAGTATCGAGTATGCTTTAAGGATCTCGATCAACGCGACCGGGTTCTCCTGAAAACCCGGAACCGTCAGCATCAGCTCGCCCGAACACCGGAAGCCGCTTTCGTCCAGATACCGTTCAAAAGCGACACGAAAATTCGAGAATTCAACCTGCTGTCGGAGAGCGTGCCACACTTGTCCTGCGTTGTGCTGGCTGAAGAGTGCATGCAGTTGTGAGTCGCCCTGAATCTGCCGCGAAAGTTCCCATAGTCCGATCACCGGCTTGTTGCTGGCAAGGTCAGGAATTCCCTTCAACAATGTGTTGTGCAGAGACGCAAGGTTTTCGTCAGGGAATTCATCGTGCAGGAAACGCTTCAACATGCCATAACTCAACATGGCAGCAGCATCAGCCAGGGACGCATTCGTCCAGCGATGGCTGCGGATCCCGATGAATTGTCGGAGATCTCCCAGTAATTCCGAAAGCGATTTCTTCGGCAGAAATTCCGGACGCGTCTTTGAGGCAAACTGATCGATTGTGGCCTCAAATTCTGCCACGCCGCTCGACAGCCGAATTGCGCGCCAGCCGACGGTGATCGCGACGCGACACACTTCACCGAACTGCTTGATTCTGCCGTGCCCAAACCCCTCCCAATCGGGATGATGGTCGGTTGCTGCGATTCGATCTGCTCCGACAAAATTGTTGAACAGTTCCGTCAGCCGTTCGCCATAAGGAGCCATGCGAAGGCACGCATGAATACTGGTAAGATTGTAGTACATTCTTGCGCCATGCAGACCGATGACCTGCCGGAGCGGACTGTCCATCGCCTGAAGTCGAGCGGGCGAAATGCCGATCGCAATTCCAAGATTGCGGAAGTAGTGGTAGTAGCCTGTGGACGCGACGGAAAAGAGCAACGGACTGACCGGATCAGGGAAGTTCTCGTTGACATTGGCATTCGACCAAAGAACGGTATTGGCGACCTTCCCCTTCGACTGCTGCCCTTCTGCAGACACCGTGATACTGCGGGACTGCAACAAAACAATCTGACCATCTTCATCGACCGTCCATTCAATGTCCTGTGGCCCATCGAATAGACGTTCAAGTTTCAGCCCCCAGTTGACCAGCGAAGATATCACTTCATCTTTCAGCATCGCGGCATCTGTTTCAGCGTCACCGCTCGATTCAATTGTCAGCGTCTCGCAGGACCAATCGTGGCGTGCGACTGACAATCTACCGGGATTGATTTCGCCCGACACCAAAGCTGTTCCAAAACCACGACAAAATTCCACCGTCATGCGTTCCGCGGAATCTGATGATCGCACATCGGGGCTGATCGTGAACAGGACGCCGGAGATTGCGGACCTCGCCTGTTCCTGAACCAGAACTCCCATACCTGCCAGGGAAATGCCACGCCCTCGCTGGTAGAACAGAGATCGCTCCGACCAGTACGATGCCCAGCAGGTCAGCAGCGCAGATGTCAAAGTCTCTTCAGTCTGGACGTTCAGAATCGAATCCAGTTGCCCGGCGAATGACGCCTGTTGCGAATCCTCGCCAACCGCCGAACTTCGCACGATCAGTGTCTTCCCCGGAAATTGCTCACGCCAGAGCTGACACATTTCGTCCGTGACATATCCCGGTACCGACGAACTCTGAACAAGTTGCCGAATCGAGGCTGATGCCTGCTGCAAACTGGCGGGATTGCGAAAGTCAATGTGATCGACCAGCGCGGCGATCGGTTTTCGAAGCTGATTGACACTCAGGAATTCCTGAAAAGCCTGATCGGTCACCACGAAACCAGGGAATACGGGATATCCTTCATTCAGCATCCGGGAGAGATGGTGAGCCTTGCCGCCGACCTGGCTTACGGCTCCGACTTGTGAAAGCGGGCAGATCCAATCGGTAGCGTTGGCTTTGGTGAGGTCGGGAACGAACATGAGGATTTCATCCGGCTCGCGTCTTCGCGCCCACAAGGAACAGAATCACATTGAACAGCCAGTGGACAACGGTTCCTGAAACCAACAGGATGATCCATGTGATAATTGGCACCGGCAAGAACAGTGACAGCGCCAGCAAGGCTCCGACAACGGAGTCGATCTGATCCAGGACAAAGCAAGTGATTCGCGCCCAGCGCTGATGAGGTATCTGGCCCGGGAGAGCTCCCAGCCGACGCTTCAAAAACGAATTGGGCAATTCTGCCAGCATAAAACCGAAACCAGCCCAGCAGCCCAGCAGTGCGTACTGCCATAACGCAATCGGCCACAGCCAGTTCTGACGCTCCAGGGGAAGCCCACGTTGAAAGAACCCCAGCAGCAAAAAGGCCACACCGGACGCCGGAACCATCACCACGAAGCCTCGCCATGTCTTATTGTCGCCGAAGAGTCTTCGGCCGCGAAACAGCCTTCCGCCATCAATGGGTTTTCCAAACCGCCGAGCGACCTTGCTGTACAGCCAGGTGACCTGCACTGCTCCGGCCAACACGAAGGCCGCCATCAGACACATCGCACAGAAATAAGGATTGGGAGACGCAGCCAACATTCAGAACTCCAACCCGGTCTGGTCACGGTTCTGAAACAACAACACGTCACCTCGCACTTGCTTTGATCTCACCAGCCATTGCCACCAGGAAATTTGATTCTGAGGGACATAGTCGATGCGATGCAGATAGTATCCAGGGACCTGAACGTACATGTGGTGCAGTTCGTGTGCATCCATATTCAACAGAATCAGTCGGGAGAACCACGCAGGAAATCTCAATGATCGAGTGAACTTCTCCTGTTGCAGCGACGGTATGGGGTCCACGGTTTGTCCGTGACTTACCTGCATCGGGATGTGCGTATGCTGACTTAGAATCAGAAGATCTTCCATCATCAGTCCCAGCAGAATGCCCAGTCCAGTGCAGCGCAGTAATTGCCAGGGCCCTGCCAGATAAATCAGGCAACCATAAAGGGAAAGCAGTCCCACGACGTTGAATGCCAATCGCACCATGCTGCCTTTGCGAGGAAACAGTTTGTGCAGCCGAGGCAGATTCCAATAGTTGTCCAGTCGGTAGATGATGGAGAAAATCGGAATCCAACAAGCCCAGCAGACGCGCACAGCCAGCAGAATCCATTTTGATCGTTCACGCGGCGTCAGCCCGGCAGTGGTCGCATCCAGATCCTGCCAGCCGGTCCATCGATGATGAAATCCATGAATTAGCTTCCAGCACTCAAACGGAAAACCGGCAAAAAAACCAGCCAGATGACCGGCGGCGTAGTTCAGTCGCTGAGTCCGAAAGAGCGTCTTATGCCCCGCTTCATGGAGAATGGCAAACCACTGCACAAAGGCAAAAGCCAGCAGAACCTGTCCGCTGAGCCAGAACTCCGGGCGAGCCGAAATGGATAGGTACAACGCCAGTCCCGTCAGTCCGCAACCTGATGCCATGAACAACACGCCGAGCAGATCAGACGCTTTCCATTCCACGAACCGCGAGATCGGCGGCACGATTTGATCTTCGTCGTTTGGTAGCAGTGTAAGCATTGAGTTCTGCCGGACGGACGCTGACCTGAACTGTCGAAGCCTCAGTCCGCAGGTTACCAGTGCAGGTGATTCCTCACAACCGGGCCGATATCAGTCGCAACTTGTTCTTCTGGAATCTTCTGAATCACCGGACGGCTTGCGCCCAATGGCACTCACTTTGTCGCCTTTCGCTCTGCGAAAGTACGTACTTTCGCGGAGCGAAAGGCGACAATGTCCTTGCGATTTCGTCAAAGTGAGTGACATTGGGCTAGCGCTGGGCTGTTAAAAATCCGGGGTTGTGGGCAATCCCTGATGATGCAGGTTTTGTGCGGCTGAGTTGTGAGCCCGGACTCCATGATGTCCCGTGGCTTGCGTATTGTCGAGACGAGGCTCCGCCACGATGGGGCTCGCCCCCATCGAGCGATGATCAACACCAGACAAGACGTCAAGATCACGTCTTTGCCACTGCGGAGCTTGTCTCCGTAGAGCGATGATCAATGGCATCACGGC
>JAYSPO010000786.1:0-5388 GCA_043722015.1 Candidatus Kuenenia sp.
GAAGTGGCACCATGGCTCGTCAGTCGGTTTGGGGATTTGTTCTTTGTGGATGAACTTGGCATCGTGAACTGGCTCAACATCAGCGACGGTGAAGTGACCGAGGTCGCGTCCAGTGAGGCTGAGTTCGTCGAACTGCTCGATGTCGAAGACAATGCTGCTGACTGGTTTCTGATGGGACTGGCCGATGAGTTGTCGGAAGCCGGAAAGACACCTGGCCCCGGCCAGTGTTACGGTTTCAAGTCGCTGCCGGTTCTCGGGGGCGAGCTCGAAATCAACAACGTCGATGTGTTGTCGCTTACTGACTACTGGGCATTCTGCGGCCACATCCACGCGCAACTCGACGGACTGCCTGATGGCACAGAAGTTGATATCGACGTGCCGGAACGTTGACGCAAAGTCGCAGGGCAGAACGCCTCTCAAGTTTCAAACACACTCGGCTGGCACCAGTCCCTGAGTTTAGTCTCAGAACAAGCGACCTTTGGAGTGCGGTGACTCGTCACCGCTTTCTTTTTCAGGCAATTCGGCTCTGGGAAAGACTTTCGTTTGTTCTGCCGACTTCACCTGAAATTGAAATGCAATGTTCGTTGTTTTCCAACGCCGATTGACAAAACTGCTGTGTTGGAAAGGCAAAGCGGCGACACGTCGCCGCACTCCATTTGACTGTCGCCTTGTTTCAGGCCTGGTCAGAATCAAAGCTGCAGCGATCCGACGCGAACGATCTTGTGTATTTATTCCAATCGCAACACTGATCGGCCTTTCGGAAGATCAAAGCACACCAGCCAGCCCCCGTCAGTTTTACAGCAGGTCCCTGAGGACAACTGCAGACGATCGGGAATGCTGCGGAGAGGCATGTCGGTGTCTTTGTGCCGCAAGCGGACCGAAGTGGCCTCTGCACCCGACAGCAGCACAGTAAAATCGGGCGACGCGAAGGGCGCGACAAAGGAGATATCGTTGCCCGTCCGTGCAATCGTCGTCAGTTCTTTGGCCGCCCAATAGCGGGAGATCTGGCTCAGCTTCATCCAGTGCAGATTGTTGAAACGTTGGTGTAGACGATCGACCACTGTCTGAAAGACTTTAAACCCGTGTTCCGTGCCGTTGTAATACATGCCCGGCCAGTGACAGACCATGATCGCCGGTTCCTGCTTTTCAATGACCTCGACCATGCGCCCGGAATTCAGATCAGCGGTGATGAACTGATCGGGACTGCCGGGTTCTGTGCCGTCCCAGCCTCCGAACCAGTCGCCCGTGCAGCCGATGATCGACACCACGCATTCCGGATCGTTTCCGTCCAGTCCCCGGGCATACTCCACGCGAGGCACCACACTGCGATCGTCGGTGTACAGAAACTTGAAGTAATGAGGAATCTCTGAGCCGTAGACGTGCCGCACGGATTGGAGCGTCGCCTGAGCCAGTTCCGGGACGACTTTCCCTGCGAAGCCACCTGGTGTCGTGATGCCGTCACATGGCAGTCCGGCGTTCTTCAGAATCTGCAGCGAGTACGTCAGGTAGTCAGCCAGTTGATCCACGGATTTACCATCCGTCCATTGCCAGTTTTCCATCCATTCCGGCCCGCGTTCGGGGAAAGGGCGTCCGGTCTTTGTATCGATCACACGCGTGTGGGTTGCCATTTCCGGATGAATGTCCCAGTTGGGTAACATCAATTCGCGAACAAGTTGCAGACTGTCTTCCAGTTGTCGATGACTCCATCCCGGCAGTTCCCGGTCAACCCAACCGACGCACGCCGGTTGCGGCACGATGCTGTATTTACCCCGCACGCCCCTTTCAGCACACCATTCGCCGAAGCGACGCACAAAGCTGTCGGGTATTTCACGCGGCCAGGTCGTCCATGGCTTTTGATAATCCAGTCGTTGCGGCCAAGTTTCTGAAAACTGCGGCATCGCAAAGTGCGCCAGATTTACGAGGCAGGTTGAATCATCAATAATGAACGAAACCGGGACACGGTCTCGCGGATTCATGACTCTGACACTGGCATCCTGCTCCGGCCGCTCGCCACTGACCTGAGCCGCTTCGATCGCCAACCAGGCCGTCGATGCGACTGCTGCCGTCTGCAAAAATTGTCGTCGCGATGTGTTTTTCATGGACTTGACTCCTGATCACCGCGAACCAGTCAGTATCTGGCGGTGAGTCGAATAGATACCAAATCACCCAGCGCGGGTCTGTCCAGCGAAGATTTCCAGGCGGCAGTTTGTAGAGAACGGGAAAATTGCAAAGTAGCCGTCACGCTCCGCCGTGACGAATCTTGAACCGGGCCACGTGAATGAAGGCCCCGCGCTGACTGTCCTTAAACGCCATGCAATGGCGCCGATCGTGGAGCTCTGTCCGGGTTGATGGAGTCGATTGACAATTGCTCATCACGACGGAGCGTGATGGCTACTTTGGGTTGCGGGCGAAGCCCGCGTTTGAACACGTGAGGTCAAAAAACCGCGATTGGAAAGGCGACTGCATCCGGAATACGCCGTATAAAACTTCACATTCGAACTAGGGAGTCGTCAATTCGATCAGGTTTTGCATGTGAGTATGGTATTGGCGATCGAGGATCTCAAAGCTGACGCCCGCGATGCCCGGAAGGGATGGTTCTTCAAGGACTTTGTCCGGATCAGGGCGATAGATTTCTGACAACAGCGTGATGAGGTCGTCTCGATAAAGACCATCCTCATAGTGCATCAGAAAATGTGCGAACCCCGCTCCCTGAGTGTACAACTGCGTAATCTGTGGATGATGCTGGAATTCCTCCTGGCCCAATTCAGAAAACTGCTGAGCTGGAAGGTAATAGAAAAACTTCGGATCGACAATCCGCTGTCGCGCGATATCGAACCTGACATAGTCCGGACTCCCGACGGAGACGTGTCCGGCTTCAACGTCGAACGATTCAAAGTAGCAGGCGATCCCTTCCAGAATCCAGAAGTTCGATTTTTCGCCAGGTTTCCAACGTGGAGCCGGCCGCTGCCTGAGCTTCAGGCCACGTACTTTGGCCGCAGTATTTCGCGCTTCCCTCGTCGCCAGATCCAGAATCTGATGCGTCGCTTCATGGTAGAGTGTGGAAAAGCCGATCTTGTCCGGATTGTCAAAAAAGTACGATGTGCGGTCGTCTTCCCAATAGAGCCCGTTGGTTTCCAGATTCGGGGGAACCTTGCCCTGAACCCGTTCCTGATACTCATCGCGTGTTGCATAATAGTGAACTTCCATCGGGTTCGACTTTCGAGCACTGGATCGCGAACTGGCTGCTTCAAAGCGATCCTGCAGCGTCTGCGGTGTATCAAAGAACGCGGCAAAGTTCTGCTGTAGCCAGTCGTTGAAGATCTCCAGCCGTTGCGATAACTGAACTCCGACTTCCAGACTGACGTTCGTTTTCACCAGGAAATGTTCACTCCGCACTTCCCATGCATTGCGAAAATCCCGACGCAACTCGCCTTCTTTTTCGGCGCTGACCCAGTCGCTTTTCCACGGACGAAGGCCCTCGTCATAACGAGCTACGTTTGCGGAAGGAATCCAGCCGTATTTTGCGTGATAGACCTGCGGTCGGCTGCCACTCCGCATTTTCTTTTCGAAGAGCGAGACCCATTCGCCTGCATATGCAGCATCGTCCTTTCGTGTGGGGTCGGTAAACATTTCCGTACCCAGAATGGAACGGGCAAACTGATGATCGGGGTCAATACGAATCACGTCGCCAATCATCATAAAGGCCAGCGATGGAAAACCAGCGCGGAGTGTGGAACGAGCCAGGGTGTACAATTCCTTCGCACGCTCTTCACGATGATGACGCAGCTGAAGCTGCCACTGTTGTTCTTCTATCGGCAGAGATTTTGAAACCGGCGGCGCAACATATTTTGGCAGTGAAGAATCGACGTCAGGTGACAGAATCTGCTCCGCCAGGGCTGAGACTTTTTCAACGGCGTCCGGCAGCTCATGCTCAGTACACCAACTGCGTACAGAATCAAGGTCACGTTGCAGGGAGTCGAGAATCGACTGACGTTTCTCAAGCAACTGCCGATGTCGACGGTCACGGGTTGCTTCGTCATCGGCGTCTGCGTGACCAGGACTGAAGGCTGGCAACAGCAGGACGCCGATGAGGAGAAATCGCAGACGTCTGAACATCGTAAACCAAATCACGAGTGATCCTCTCCGCTGCCAGGCCCAGCGTGGCAATTATCGGTCGTTTTTCGAAGGATACCAGCCAGGATTCGTGAAGAGAATGCGAATCTGCCGGGATGCAAGCCTACGACCGACAGTTAAACTCCCATTTTTGCGAGGTATTCCGGCTGGCGGTCGAGATTTTACAGGACTCTTCACAACCGGTGGGCAGTCCGTTTGACATCTGGTAGTTGCTTGCGTAGCGTGTGGTTTCGATCTCAATTCCGGCAGTTGTGAATGTGTCCCTGATCCATTCATGGCTCGCATGTTCGCAATGATTTTCAACGTCTGGAGTCAAACACAATGGGGCGCCCCGTCACTCTGTTCACAGGTCAATGGGCTGACCTGCCGCTGGAAACACTGTGCAAGAAGGCTCGGGAATTTGGCTACGATGGCCTTGAACTTGCCTGCTGGGGCGACCACTTCGAAGTTGACAAAGCCCTTTCTGACGATGCTTATTGTACCCGAAAAAGGGAACTACTCGAAAAGCACGACTTGAAACTTTTCGCGATTTCGAACCATCTGGTTGGCCAGGCGGTGCTGGACAACATCGACGCGCGCCATAAATCGATTCTTCCCGATTATGTGTGGGGCGATGGCGATCCCGCCGGTGTGAATTCTCGCGCAATTGAAGAAATGAAGAACACCGCCCGGGCCGCTCAAAAGCTGGGTGTGAGCATCGTTAATGGATTTACGGGCTCCAGTATCTGGCATTTGCTGTACGACTTTCCGCCGACGCCAAAATCCATGTACGAAAAAGGTTATGAACTGCTCGCGGAACGCTGGAATCCTATTCTGGATGTGTTCCAGGACTGTGGCGTGAAGTTCGCTCTGGAAGTTCATCCAACCGAAATTGCATTCGACATCTATTCCGCAGAACGTGCACTGCAGGCCCTGAATCACCGCGAAGAGTTTGGGTTCAATTTCGACCCCAGCCACTTGATCTGGCAGGGTGTTGATCCGGTCGAATTTATTCGTTACTTCCCGGACCGGATTTATCACGTCCACATGAAGGATGCGTCGGTCACCTTGAATGGCCGCACTGGAATTCTGAGTAGCCATTTGTCGTTCGGCGATGCTCGACGAGGCTGGGACTTCCGCAGCGTGGGACGTGGTGGCGTGCGGTTCGAAGAAATCATTCGTGCGCTCAATGCCGCAAAATACACCGGGCCGCTTTCGGTCGAATGGGAAGACAGTGGCATGGATCGGGAACAGGGGGCCTCCGAGGCCGCTCAG